>NZ_ATLP01000032.1:0-151971 GCF_000416215.1 Pseudomonas sp. CF161 | reverse complement strand
GCTCGATCTCGCTGGCCACCGGACCCGCCTCGGGCGCCGCCTGTGCCGGGCTTTGCGGCGCGGGCTCTGTGCCCTCTGGCTGGGCATCGCGATGGCCAAACAGGCGTTGCAGCAGGCCCGGACGCTCCGGCTCGGCCGGCGCATCCAATTGGCTCAGCGCCTTGCCCTGCAAATTGCTCAGCTCGCTGAGCAGCAATGGAATTTCCCGTGCCTGCCCAACCCGACCGTCCAATTGCTTGGCGAACGCCTTCAGCGGTCGGCGAACCTCACGGGGCAATGGCAGAGTCTGGAGTTGAGCGACCAACGCCGTCAGCGCGCTGCTCATCTGCTCGACGCGGGTCTCGCGCCGCTGCTCGGAGTCGAGCACCGCTTTTTCCAGGCGCGGCAACAGGGCGGCCAGGGCGGCGTCCATATCGTCGCTGCGCACCACGTCGCGCATTTCCTTCATGCACTGATCGACCGCGCGATCCGTACCCTCCGCCGCCAGGGTGCTGCGCACCAGCCCACGGCGCAGCAAGTCGAGGCGGGCATCCCAGCGTCGCTCGAGCTTTTCCTGTTGTTCAATGCTTTTGAGGTACTTCTCTTTCCAGCGCTGTGCGTCGTCGCTCATTCATGGGATCCGCGAGGGGCAGGACTCAACGCGGGCAATGCATCAGCCGTGAGCGAACCCGGCAGACGAATCTCTACCGCGACCGGCAGGTGATCGGAAATCGGTTGGGCCAGGACCTCGACACGCTCCAGAGTGAGGCTGGGGCTGAGCAGAATATGGTCAAGGCAGCGTTGCGGGCGCCAGCTGGGAAAGGTCGCTTGCAGTTGCGGGGCCAGCAGGCCCAGGTCGCGCAGCGGAGAACTTTCCAGCAGATCGCTGGCGTGGGTATTCATGTCGCCCATCAGCACCTGATGCCGATAGCCGCCGATCAACTCGCGGATATAGGCCAATTGCCGGGTGCGGGCGCGAGCGCCCAGAGCCAGGTGCATCATCACCACCACCAACGCTTCGGGACCCTCGCCAAAACGCACGAGAATCGCGCCGCGCCCCTTGGGCCCGGGCAACGGGTGGTCTTCAATCGCCCAGGGTTTCAAGCGGCTGAGCACACCATTGCTGTGCTGGCCGAGACGCCCCAGGTTGCGGTTGAGCTGTTGATACCAGTAGGGGAACGCGCCCAGCTGGGCCAGGTGTTCGACCTGGTTGATATAGCCGGATCGCAGGCTGCCGCCATCGGCTTCCTGCAGCGCCACCAGGTCGAAATCGCCCAGCAGGTTGCCGATCTTTTGCAGATTGTCGGCACGCCCGGTGTGCGGCAGCAGGTGCTGCCAGCCACGGGTCAGATAATGCCGGTAGCGTTCGGTGCTGATACCGACCTGGATATTGAAACTGAGCAAACGCAGGCGACTGTCGGCCGGCAGGCCGGTCGCTGCCAGATGGTCTTCGTTGACCTGCGGGTCGTGCAGGCCAACGATGCGTTCAGTGCCCCAGCGCGCCATGGCAGGCGCCGCTTACTTGGCCGCTCGCTCTTTGGCGATCAGCTGGTCAGCGACGTTCAAGGCACCTTCAGGACCTTCGGCACTGCCCAGGTCAAAGCGATACTTGCCGTTGACGACCATGGTTGGTACGCCGGAGATCTGGTAGGCCTGGGCCTTCTTCTTGGCGTCTTCAACCTTGCCTTTGACGGCGAACGAGTTGTAGGTGCTCAGGAACTTGTCTTTGTCGACACCTTCGCCGACCAGGAACTCGGCCATTTCTTCAGGGGTCGCCAGTTTCTTGCCGCTATGAATGGCTTCGAAAACAGCTTTGTGGACGCTGTGCTCGACACCCATGGCTTCCAGGGTGATGAACAGCTGGCCGTGGACGTTCCAGATACCGCCGAACATGGCGGGAATGCGGACAAAATTGACGTCGGCCGGCAGCTTTTCAACCCATGGGTTGATGGTCGGTTCGAAGGCGTAGCAGTGTGGGCAGCCGTACCAGAACAGCTCGACCACTTCGATCTTTCCAGGCACCGCAACCGGAACCGCGTTGCTCAGCTCGACATATTGTTTACCGGCAACAATCGGCTCGGCGGCTTGAGCGGTCACGCCAAACAGGCTGGCGGTGACGAGAGCGGCGCTCAGAATCAGATTACGCATGCTTTACTCCTGAACAAATAAGGGCGCCTCGCGCGACCTGAGTTCAGACAGGCCATGGCGGGCTTGAGTTCGCTAGTGTAGCGGCAGACGCCATAAAAAAGGGCGGCCTGAGCCACCCTTTATCTTTGCACCGACAGATTAATCGATCATTAACGCTGCCAACAGCAACCGCCCGGGCATCGTTCGATCGCGCCGGCCTTAGTGCAGGCCTTGAATGTAGCTGGACACCGCTTCGATGTCCTTGTTGCTGAGCTTGGCCGCGATGCTGCGCATGACCATGGTGTCGCCGTCGTTGGTGCGATTGCCTTCACGGAAGTCGGTCAGCTGCTTGGTCACGTATTGAGCGTGCTGACCACCCAGGTGCGGGAAGCCGGCTGCAGCGTTGCCCGTGCCGTTTGGCGAGTGGCAACCGGTGCAGGCTGGCATACCCTGGTCCAGCTTGCCGCCGCGGAACAGTTCTTCGCCGCGAGCCACGACCTTGGGATCGGCCGCACCGACGCTGCCTTTCTGGCTGGCGAAGTAGGCGGCGATGTCAGCCAGGTCCTGATCGCTCAGGTTGGTCAGCAGGCCAGTCATTTCCAGCACCTGACGCTTTCCGGACTTGATGTCGTGCAACTGCTTGTTCAGGTAACGCTCACCCTGACCCGCCAGTTTTGGAAAGTTAGGCGCCATGCTGTTCCCATCCGGACCATGGCAAGCACCACATACAGCGGCTTTTGCCTGGCCTGCAGCAGCGTCGCCCGCAGCATGGGCCACGCCCGTGATGCCCAAGGTCAACAGCAGACTCACGATCAATTTGTTCATCAGCTAATCCAACTACGGCTAAGGGTTAAAGAGTTATGGACCGGGATCACTCGCTCATCCAATGGATGATGGCTCGGTAATCCTCGGCACTGCATTCCATGCACAAACCACGCGGCGGCATCGCCTTGAAACCCTGGGTCACGTGTTGCACCAGCGTCTCCATACCTTGCGCCAACCTCGGCGCCCAAGCTGCCTTGTCACCCTTTTGGGGAGCGTTTGGCAGTTGTCCGGCATGGCAGGCACCACAAGCACGGTTGTACATGGCTTCCGGATCCTGTGTAGCCTGAGCGCTGTAAAGCGGCATCAAGACACCGGCAGCTAGCAGCCACTTCGTCATAAAACGACCTTTTCAGGGTTTGAGAGCGTTCTGCGTTCTAATGCGCAATCAAGGTCTATCGCTCTCGTGAACTTCATCCTACGCCGGGACAAAGCACACACAAAATCTGCGACATTATATACTGGCGCTACTGAAACGGAAATGAACTGCTTGCCGCACCCATTCTCGGCACCGCCCCTATCGGAAATCCCATGCAACTGAAAAACCCCATTCTCGGCCTGTGCCAACAGTCCACCTTCATGCTCAGCGCCGCCAAAGTCGATCAATGCCCCGACGACGAAGGCTTTGAAGTGGCCTTTGCCGGGCGTTCCAACGCCGGCAAATCCAGCGCCCTGAACACCCTGACCCACGCCAGCCTGGCGCGCACCTCGAAAACTCCAGGGCGCACACAGCTGTTGAACTTCTTCAAGCTAGACGATGAACGCCGTCTGGTCGACCTGCCGGGCTACGGTTATGCCAAGGTGCCGATCCCGCTCAAGCTGCATTGGCAGCGCCACCTGGAAGCCTACCTGGGCAGCCGCGAGAGCTTGAAGGGCTTGATTTTGATGATGGATATCCGTCATCCAATGACCGACTTCGACCTACTGATGCTCGACTGGACCATGGCCAGCGGCATGCCGATGCACATTCTGCTGACCAAGGCCGACAAGCTGACCTACGGCGCGGCCAAGAACACCCTGCTCAAGGTCCAGGCCGATATCCGCAAAGGCTGGGGCGACAGCATCAGCATCCAGCTCTTTTCGGCGCCCAAGCGCATGGGCCTGGAAGAGGCCTACACCGTACTGGCGGACTGGATGGAATTGGCCGACAAGGGCGCTGAAGTCGAGGCCTGAAAGGCCGGTGGGGGCTGCCTGTGAGGTAGACGGGCAGTTTCCTGCAGGCAAAAAAAACCCCGGACTTCGTATGGGGAGGGGGAAGTTCGGGGTCTAAGGTCCGGACCGTTAGGGCGGGGTCCAGATATCTGCCAACACTTAACACAACATAGGAGCATTGAAGGGCTTCACCAGCCATTCAGTAACTCTGAGTAGCGTTTCACCGAAATAGTTCCGGGCAGGCCAAAAAACTCTTGGCGATAACCCATGAAATTTTCGGTGCTAATAGCCCTTCGCCAGCCTTTGCCGCGACACTATGCCGCGGCAAAGACCCCGAAAAACGCCCCTTAGTGGGCCTCATCCCAGTTGTTTCCCACACCCACTTCAACCAGAAGCGGCACATCCAGAACCGCGGCACCGCTCATGCGCACCCGGATTTCCTGGCTGACCTGCTCCACCAGGTCCTCGCGCACTTCCAGCACCAGTTCATCGTGTACCTGCAGGATCACCCGGGCATCCAACCCCGAGTCGGCAAGCCAGTTGTCCACCGCCACCATGGCTTTCTTGATGATGTCCGCCGCCGTGCCCTGCATCGGCGCGTTGATTGCGGTGCGCTCGGCGGCAGCACGTTCCTGAGGCTTGTTGGAATTGATCTCCGGCAGGTACAGGCGGCGACCGAAGAAGGTTTCGACGTAGCCCTGGTCCGCAGCCTGAGCGCGGGTGCGGTCCATGTACTCGCGCACCCCGGGGTAACGGGCGAAGTAGGTATCGATATAAGCCTTGGCCTGCTTGGTATCGACGCCGATGTCCTTGCCGAGCTTCTGCGCGCCCATGCCGTAGATCAGGCCGAAGTTGATGGCCTTGGCGCTGCGCCGCTGATCCGAGGACACATCCGCCAGCTCAACCCGGAACACTTCGGCAGCCGTGGCCGTATGCACATCGAGGTTGTTGCGGAAGGCGTTGAGCAACCCCTCGTCCTTGGACAGGTGAGCCATGATCCGCAGCTCGATCTGCGAATAGTCCGCCGCCAGCAGTTTGTAGCCGGCCGGGGCGATGAAGGCCTGACGGATTCGCCGCCCCTCGGCCGTACGCACCGGGATGTTCTGCAGGTTCGGATCGCTGGACGACAAACGACCGGTGGACGCCACGGCCTGGTGATAAGAAGTGTGAATCCGCCCGGTACGCGGGTTGATCTGCTCCGGCAGGCGGTCGGTGTAGGTGCTTTTCAGCTTGCTCATGGAACGGTACTGGGTCAGCACCTTGGGCAGCGGGTAGTCATCCTCGGCCAGTTTGGCCAGCACCTCTTCGGCGGTCGAAGGCTGGCCCTTGGCGGTTTTCTTCAGCACCGGCAGGCCGAGTTTTTCGTAGAGGATCGCACCCAACTGCTTGGGCGAACCCAGGTTGAACTC
The DNA here is from genome assembly GCF_000416215.1 of Pseudomonas sp. CF161. Taxonomy (NCBI): domain Bacteria; kingdom Pseudomonadati; phylum Pseudomonadota; class Gammaproteobacteria; order Pseudomonadales; family Pseudomonadaceae; genus Pseudomonas; species Pseudomonas sp. CF161. Next base: position 146,482 of record NZ_ATLP01000032.1, on the reverse strand, counting down.
TTCGCCGGCGATCTCGAAGGCTTCACGCTCCAGGGCGATCATCTTCTCGCCCAGCTCGATGCTCTGCACCCCCAGCAGGGCGGCATCAACCAACGCGCCCTGGCGCTCGATGCGGGCCAGGACCGGCACCAGCGGCATTTCGATATCGGTCAAGACACTCGCCAGGCTCGGGATCGCGGCCAGTTTCTGGTGCAGGGCCTGGTGCAGGCGCAGGGTCACATCGGCGTCTTCGGCGGCGTAAGGGCCGGCCTGTTCGAGGGCGATCTGATCGAAGGTCAGCTGCTTGGCGCCTTTGCCGGCGATGTCCTGGAAGCTCACGGTGCTGTGGTCCAGGTACTTCTGGGCCAGGCTGTCCATGTCGTGCCGGGTGGCGGTGGAGTTGAGCACATAGGACTCAAGCATGGTGTCGAAGGCGACGCCGCGCACCGTGATGCCGTTGGCCTGATCGCCACCGATGGCGCAATTGGCCAGGATGTTCATGTCGAATTTGGCATGTTGACCGACCTTGAGCTTGGCCGGATCTTCCAGAATCGGCTTCAAGGCCAGCAGCACGCGGTCGCGATCCAACTGCTCAGGCACGCCAATGTAGGTATGGGTCAACGGAATGTAGGCCGCTTCATTGGCCTTCACCGCAAACGACAACCCCACCAACTGCGCTTGCTGCGCGTCGATGCCGGTGGTTTCGGTATCAAAGGCGATCAGCTCGGCGTTGCGCAGTTTCTCCAGCCAGACATCGAATCGAGCCTGGTCGAGGATGGTTTCGTACTGCGCTTCGACGGGAACCGCAGCTTCGACCTCGGCGACCGGTGCTTCGGCCAGCAGGTCTGTCTGGGCTGCGGCGCTGAGCTCGGTGCGCTTGGCATCGCGTTGCAGCTCATCGAGCCAGCTCTTGAATTCCAGCAGGCTGTAGAGCTCGGCCAGTTTTTCGCGGTCCGGCTCACCCAGGTGCAGGTCGTCCAGGCCGACATCCAGCGGCACGTCGATCTTGATGGTCGCCAGCTGGTAGGACAGGAACGCCATTTCCTTATGCTCTTCGAGCTTGGCCGGCAGGGTCTTGGCCCCCCGAATCGGCAGGGTCGGCACAATATCCAGCTGCTCGTAGAGCTCTTTGAGCCCGCCATTGACCCCCACCAACAGCCCCGAAGCGGTCTTGGGGCCGATACCCGGAACACCCGGGATGTTGTCGGAAGAGTCGCCCATCAGCGCCAGGTAATCGATGATCTGCTCGGGAGCGACACCGAATTTCTCCTTCACGCCCTCCACGTCCATGCTGCTACCGGTCATGGTGTTGACCAGAGTAATGTGCCCGTCCACCAGCTGTGCCATGTCTTTGTCGCCGGTGGAGATCACCACCGGGCGGTCGGCCGCGGCACTGCTGCGGGCCAGGGTGCCGATCACATCGTCGGCCTCGACCCCTTCGACGCACAACAGCGGGAACCCCAGGGCAATCACGCTGGCATGCAAGGGCTCGATCTGCACCCGCATGTCGTCGGGCATGCTTGGGCGGTTGGCCTTGTACTCGGCGTACATGTCATCGCGAAAGGTCCCACCCTTGGCGTCGAACACCACCGCGAACGGGCTGTTTGGGTACTGCCTGCGCAGACTTTTGAGCATGTTCAGCACGCCCTTGACCGCGCCAGTCGGCAGGCCTTTGGACGTAGTCAGCGGGGGCAGGGCGTGGAACGCGCGGTACAGGTAAGACGAACCGTCCACCAGGACGAGGGGGGCTTGGCTCATGAGCAGGATCAACCTTTTCGGCGGGTCCGGCGCTAGAATAGCGGGACCGTTGACGACAAAGGGACAAGGTTATCATGCGCACACTAAATCGCTTGCTGCTGGCCAGCTTGATTGCAGTGACACCATTGGCAGTAATCGCGGCAGAGGACGCGCCATCAGCGGATCCGGACGTCACCATTCGCACGGAAGGCGACAAGACCATTCAGGAATACCGCCAAAACGGTTTCCTGTACGCCATCAAGATCACGCCAAAGGGCGGCAAACCGTACTTTCTGGTACGTGCCGATGGCTCGGATGGCAACTTCATCCGCTCGGATCAGCCGGATATGCTGATCCCGGCGTGGAAAATTTTCGAGTGGTAAAACGCTCTCAACTTTAATCGGCGCTGGCTGCCCAGCCGCGCCCGTACTGGCAGTTTTAACCATGTCTGTGTTCACCCCCCTGGCTCGGCCCGAGCTGGAAACCTTTCTCGCCCCTTACGGGCTCGGCCGTCTGCTTGATTTCCAGGGAATCGCCGCTGGTAGCGAAAACACCAATTTCTTCATCAGCCTGGAGCAGGGCGAGTTTGTCCTGACCCTGGTCGAGCGCGGTCCAGTCCAGGAAATGCCGTTCTTCATCGAACTGCTGGACGTCCTGCACAACGCCGATTTGCCAGTGCCGTACGCGCTGCGCACCACCGACGGCCAGGCCCTGCGCGAGCTGGCCGGCAAACCTGCACTGCTGCAGCCGCGCCTGGCCGGCAAGCATATCAAGCAGGCCAACGCCCAACACTGCGCACAGGTCGGCGAACTGCTGGGGCATCTGCACCTGGCCACCAAAGACAACATGATCAAGCGCAAGACCGATCGCGGGCTGGACTGGATGCAGGAACATGGCAACCAGTTGCTGTCCCATCTGCCGGACGATGCACGTGAACTGCTGCAGCGGGCGCTGGATGAAATCACTGAGCAGAAGGAAAAGATCCTGGCGCTGCCCAGGGCGAACATCCATGCCGACCTGTTTCGCGACAATGCGATGTTCGAAGGCACCCACCTCACCGGGCTGATCGACTTCTACAACGCCTGCTCCGGCCCGATGCTGTATGACGTGGCGATTGCCCTGAACGACTGGTGTTCGGACGACGAAGGTGTGATCGACGGCCCTCGCGCTCGGGCCCTGCTCGGGGCCTATGCCGCCCTGCGTCCCTTCAGCGCAGCCGAAGCTCAAGTGTGGCCGACCCTGTTGCGCGTGGCCTGCGTGCGGTTCTGGCTGTCACGACTGATCGCCGCCGAATCCTTTGCCGGGCAGGACGTGCTGATTCACGACCCGATGGAGTTTCAGCAACGCCTGGCGCAGCGCCAGAGCGTCGATACTCCACTGCCTTTCGCGTTCTAACCCGCGATGGGAGGGAGCTTGCGCCCTCCCACACAAGGCGGGTGCTTGCCTCCGGCAGGCTGTTTACAGCGACTCCAGGCAACCCGCCAGGTCATTGCCGAGCTTTTCCAGCACCTGCTCATAACCTTGGGCAGTGGCGGGTGTGTAGCCGCCCAAGGCATCCAGCTCTGCCAGCTTCACCGGCAGCCCGGCGATCAGGGTTTCCGCCAGCCGCGGGCGTAGCGGCGGCTCGCTGAATACGCAGGTCTTGCCCACTTCCTGCAAGCGCGTGCGCATCGCCGCAACGTGCTGCGCACCGGGCTGCACTTCCGCCGCGACGCTGAACACGCCTGTGTGTTTGAGGCCGTAGGCGTCCTCGAAATAATCGAACGCTTCGTGGAACACGAAATAGGGCTTGCCGGCGATGCCCGCCAGGCGCTGCTTCAGACGTGCGTCCAGGGCGTCCAGGCGGCCTTCGAAGGCGTTGAGGTTGCTCTGATAGCGCGCGGCATTGGCCGGGTCCGCGGCGCTCAGGTCGGCGGCCATGCGCGCGGCGATCACGCGGGCGTTGACCGGGGAAAGCCAGAGGTGGGCATCCAGGCTGCCGGGGCGATGATCGTGGTCGTGTTCGTCGGCATCTTCGGCGTGGGAGTGGCTATCTTCGGCAAATCGGCGAAGTTTGAGCCCGGGAATATCCTGAAGCGCCACGGATGGCAGGGTCCGGCCCTTGAGCACCCGTGGCAGGAACCCCTCCATGTCCGGACCAATCCAGTACAGCAGGTCGACCGACTGCACCTTGCGCACATCCGACGGGCGCAACGCATAGTTGTGCGGCGAGGCGCCAGGCGGCAGCAGCACTTCGGGAACGGCCACGCCGTCCTGCACCGCAGCGGCAATCAACTGCAAGGGTTTGATGCTGGTCAGCACCTGAACTTCGGCCTGGGCAGCGCCGATCGCGAACAGGTTGACGGTAAAAGCGACAAAAAGGGCAAAAAGTCGGGACACGATGACCACTCGAGGAGGCGAGAACAGGTAACATAATAACGTCTCTCACAACTATCGTCGCCGCTCATGCCTAAAACACCGCTCGCCAGCCGTCCCCACGACCACTCTCATTGCGTGCACAGCGCACTGTCTGAGGCCGACGCCCTGTGCGCCCGGCAAGGCCTGCGCCTGACCGCCCTGCGGCGGCGGGTGCTGGAACTGGTGTGGCAAAGCCACAAGCCACTGGGCGCCTACGACATCCTCGCGGTGCTCAGCGAGCAGGACGGCCGCCGCGCCGCGCCGCCCACCGTGTACCGCGCCCTGGATTTCCTTCTGGAAAACGGCCTGGTACACCGCATCGCCTCGCTCAATGCCTTTGTCGGCTGCAACCACCCGGAGCATGCGCACCAGGGCCAGTTCCTGATTTGCCGCGAATGCCACGCAGCCATCGAACTTGAACAAGCCAGCATCAGCGACGCCATTGTCAGCAGCGCCCGCGATGTCGGCTTTATCGTCGAAGGCCAGACCGTCGAAGTCGTCGGTCTGTGCTCGGGCTGCCAGGGGGCTTGATGAGCACTGCGCTGATTCGCCTCGATCAGGTCGCCGTGACCTTTGCCGGGCAGAACGTACTGGACAATATCCAGCTCAGCGTCGAGCCGGGGCAGATCGTGACCCTGATCGGCCCTAACGGCGCCGGCAAGACCACCCTGGTGCGGGCCGTGCTCGGTCTGCTCAAGCCCGACAGCGGCACGGTCTGGCGCAAGCCCAAGCTGCGCGTGGGCTACATGCCGCAAAAACTCCATGTCGACCCGACCTTGCCGCTGTCGGTCTTGCGCTTCCTGCGCCTGGTACCGGGGGTGGACCGCCCACGGGCCCTGGCCGCGCTCAAGGAAGTCGGCGCCGAACACGTGATCGACAGCCCGGTGCAGAGTGTTTCCGGGGGCGAAATGCAGCGCGTGCTGCTGGCCCGGGCCCTGCTGCGCGAGCCCGAACTGCTGGTGCTGGACGAGCCGGTGCAGGGCGTCGATGTCGCCGGCCAGGCCGAGCTGTACAGCCTGATCACCCGCCTGCGCGACCGCCACGGCTGCGGGGTACTGATGGTCTCCCACGACCTGCACCTGGTGATGAGCACCACGGACCAGGTGGTGTGCCTCAACCGTCACGTCTGCTGCTCCGGGCACCCCGAGCAAGTCAGCGGCGACCCGGCCTTCGTCGAACTGTTCGGCAAGAACGCGCAAAGCCTGGCGATCTATCACCACCACCACGACCACGCCCATGACCTGCACGGGTCGGTGGTCACCACCGAGGCCGCCGCAGGCCACGTTCATGTCCATGGAGAAAGCTGCAAGCATGGCTGATTTTCTGCTCTACGCCCTGCTTGCAGGTCTCGCTCTGGCACTGGTCGCCGGCCCCCTGGGTTCGTTCGTGGTCTGGCGGCGCATGGCGTATTTCGGCGACACCCTGTCCCACGCCGCCCTGCTTGGCGTGGCCCTGGGCTTTCTACTGGATGTCAGCCCGACCGTCGCGGTGACCGTCGGCTGCCTGCTGCTGGCCGTGCTCCTGGTCACGCTGCAACAGCGCCAGCCACTGGCGTCCGACACCCTGTTGGGGATTCTCGCGCCCAGCACCCTGTCCCTGGGGCTGGTGGTACTAAGCTTCATGCATGAGGTGCGGATCGACCTGATGGCCTACCTGTTCGGCGACCTGTTGGCGATCAGCCCCGGCGACCTGGGCTGGATCCTCGGTGGCAGCGCCCTGGTGTTGCTGTTGCTGGTTGCCCTGTGGCGACCGCTGCTGGCGGTGACCGTGCACGAAGAGCTGGCCCGGGTCGAAGGCTTGCCGGTAGCGGCGTTGCGCCTGGTGCTGATGCTGCTGATCGCCGTGGTGATCGCGGTCGCGATGAAGATTGTCGGGGTCTTGCTGATCACGTCGCTGTTGATCATCCCGGCCGCCGCCGCCCAGCGCCACGCCCGCTCGCCGGAGCAGATGGCCCTCGGCGCCAGCCTGCTGGGCATGCTCGCGGTGTGCGGCGGGCTGGCATTGTCCTGGTTCAAGGACACCCCCGCCGGACCCTCGATTGTGGTCACTGCCGCCGCGCTGTTTCTGCTGAGTTTTGTCCTGCCCCGTCGAGGGGTGTAGACTTGCTCGTTTTTTGCGCAATTAGAGAGTCGCAGGAATGAAGCCGTTCGCCTCCCGTTATCTGCTCCTTGTCGCATTTTCCCTGCTACTGGGCGCTTGCCAAAGCACGCCGCCGGCGGCCACCGAGGTCCCCGACGCACGGGCCACGGCGATCGCGCAGCTGCAACAAAACATCGCCAGCAGTGAGCTGGCCACCGCCGAGGATCAACTCGCCGCGTTGCAGGCCCAGTCGCCCAACGACCCGCAGTTGGAGCCCTACCAGCGGCAATTGGCCGAAGCCTACCTGCAGCGCAGCCAGATCGTGCTGCAAAAGGGTGACGTCAATGCCGCCGCGACCGCGCTGAGCCGCGCCCGGGCGCTGATGCCGAAGGCACCGGCCCTCACCGGCGGCGTCAACAACGCCATCGCCCACGCCCGCAAGGCCGAACTGGAGCAGGCCGAAGCCGCGCTGAAAGCCGCCGAAGCCAAGCCTGCGGCCAAGGTGATCGACCCGACAGCCGAAAGCACCACCGTTGCGCTGAACCTGAAGGATATTCGGCAAATGCGGCGTCAACTCGACGCGATCGCCAGCGATGTGGTGAATTATCAGTGTGACGTCAGCATCCAGGCCCCGCGCACCGAAGATTACCCCTGGCTGGCGACGTTGCTCAGCAAACGGGTGAAGAAACTCGATGCCGGTTTCGATCTGCAGATCAAACGGCAGATCCTGCGCCACATCCCCGCGCAGATCGTCCTGAGCCCACGCAAGGCCCAATAACCTCAGGCGCCCACCTCAAGCACCGGCCCGACGGCTCCTGCTGGAGTCGTCGGGCCGGCGACAGCGCTGCAGTCAGCTCAGGCCGGAATGGCCTTGGCCTTGGGCTCCCGCGCCCAGACCCGGTGCTGGGCAATCGCCGCGAAAAACGCCTTGATCGCCTTGGCATCGCCCCCGACGATCAGGCCCGCATCGGCCTCCAGCTTCAGCACATCCAGCAACTGCTTGGCCTCGCCACTCAGGGCAATCGCCTTGAGGTGCTTGTAGGCTTCCAGCAGGTAATGCAGGGCCACGCCATCGCCACTCAGGGCCTGGATCGACTTGGCACCGCCGGGCACGAATACGGCGTCAAAGGCCACTGACGGCAAGCCTTCCATCGACGCATCCACCGCCAGGCTCTTGCCATCGGCCGTGGTCACCGGCGCCGAAGTCGGGCCGAGCAATTTGGCGTGGGCACCGGCCTCTTCGAGGGCCTTCTTGATCGCGGCGATCGCCGCACCATCGACGCCATTGGCCGCCAGGATCGCGACTTTCCGGGTTTTTATATCCCCTGACAGCAGGTTGGCCTGGCTCAGGGCCGGCGAGCGATCCAAAGCCGGCTCGGGCACGCCGACGGTACCGGCCTTGGGTGCCGGCAGGCCGAGGTTCTCGGCGACCCGTGCAGCCAGGCCCAGGTCGATATTGGCCAGGATCTCGTTGACCTGGCGCTCGCGGATCCACTGACGCTCGACCTTGCCCAGCTCGAAGCTGTAGGCCGCAATGATGTGTTCCTGCTCGTGGGCGCTCATGCTCTTGAAGAACAGCCGCGCCTGGGAGAAGTGATCGCTGAAGGATTCGCTGCGTTCGCGGATCTTGTGCGCGTCGATGCGCTCGTTATAGCTCTCGAAACCGCCATCCTGGGCCGCAGGTGGCGTCTCCCGGGGCCAGCCGCCGTCGATCGAGTTCGGCTCGTAGGAGGCGCGCCCCTTGTCGATGGTGGTGCGGTGCATGGCATCGCGCTGGCCGTTATGAAACGGCGTGACCGGACGGTTGATCGGCAGCTCGTGAAAGTTCGGGCCACCCAGGCGACTGATCTGGGTATCGGTGTAGGAAAACAGCCGACCCTGGAGCAGCGGGTCATTGGAGAAGTCGATGCCCGGCACGATATGCCCGGGACAGAACGCCACCTGCTCGGTCTCGGCAAAGTAGTTGTCCGGGTTGCGGTTGAGCACCATCTTGCCCAGGGGCGTGATCGGCACCAGCTCTTCGGGAATCAGCTTGGTCGGGTCGAGGATGTCGAAGTCGAAGTTGTGCTCGTCTTCCTCGGCAATGATCTGTACGCCGAACTCCCATTCCGGATAGTCGCCGCCTTCGATCGATTCCCAGAGGTCACGCCGGTGGAAGTCGGTGTCCTTGCCCGCCAGCTTCTGCGCCTCGTCCCAGACCAGGGAGCACGTGCCCGCAGTCGGACGCCAGTGGAACTTGACGAAGTTGGACTGGCCCTCGGCATTCACCAGGCGAAAGGTGTGCACGCCAAAGCCTTGCATGGTGCGCAGGCTTTTCGGGATGGCGCGGTCGGACATGGCCCAGATCACCATGTGCGCCGACTCCGGCTGCAGCGAGACGAAATCCCAGAACGTATCGTGGGCCGAACCGCCAGTGGGTATCTCGTTGTGCGGCTCGGGTTTTACCGCGTGCACGAAGTCCGGAAACTTGATCGCATCCTGGATGAAGAACACCGGCATGTTGTTGCCCACCAGGTCGAAGTTGCCCTCGTCGGTGAAGAACTTCACGGCAAAACCACGCACGTCACGTACGGTATCGCCCGAGCCGCGGGGGCCCTGGACCGTCGAGAACCGCACGAAAACCGGGGTTTTCTTCCCCGGGTCCCGCAGGAAACCGGCCTTGGTCAGGGCCGAATGGTTGTCGTAGGTCTGAAAGTAGCCATGGGCACCGACGCCGCGGGCGTGGACGATGCGCTCCGGAATGCGCTCATGGTCAAAGTGCGTGATTTTCTCACGCATGATGAAGTCTTCCAGCAGCGAAGGCCCGCGGGCGCCGGCCTTCAGGGTGTTCTGGTTATCGGCGACCTTGACCCCCTGGTTGGTGCGCAGGGCTTGCTCGGTGGCGTCCGAGCGAAAGGCTTCCAGGCTTTGCAGCTTGCTGTTGGTGTTGCCCCGATCCAGGGTGTCGGTCCCGGCCAGCTGGCTTTTTGATGGGCTTGGCTTCTTGGTACTCATCAGACAAAAACTCCTCGTTTTGCGAATCCCCAGCAGGCCTGGGTTTCATGAGCAAGGTCCCCAGGCACGGCACCTGGGAGCTTTCGAGTTGCTTAAGTAGTGACTGGCGAGCCGCTGTGGCCGTTCCTTTTTTATGACCTTTGATCGCGTTATTGCCAAATCGAAGGATGAATAAGAAATAAATGCTAAGAACCTCTATACGGACAGGCTAAAATGCGCGCCCGGCTAACCGCTGACCCTTTTTCCAACGCGCCCCACAAGGTTCGCTACGTGATCGAGTTTCAAGACGTCCATAAAACCTACCGGGTCGCCGGTAAGGATATTCCCGCCCTGCATTCGACCAATCTGCGTGTCGAGGAAGGCCAGGTGTTCGGCATCATCGGCCACTCCGGCGCGGGCAAAAGTACCCTGCTGCGCCTGATCAACCGCCTGGAAAACCCCAGCGGCGGCGAAATCATCGTCGACGGCGAGGCGGTCACCCTGCTCAACGCCTATGGCCTGCGGCGCTTCCGCCAGCAGGTCGGGATGATTTTCCAGCACTTCAACCTGCTGGCGTCCAAGACCGTGGCCGACAACGTGGCCTTGCCCCTGACCCTGGCCGGCGAAATGCCCCGCAACGAGATCGACAAACGGGTCGCCGAACTGCTGGATCGCGTCGGCCTCGCCGATCACGCCAAGAAGTACCCGGCCCAGCTTTCCGGAGGCCAGAAGCAGCGCGTCGGCATCGCCCGCGCCCTGGCCACCAAGCCGAAAATCCTGCTCTGCGACGAAGCCACCAGCGCCCTGGACCCGCAAACCACGGCGTCGGTCCTGCAACTGCTGGCCGAGATCAACCGCGAGCTGAACCTGACCATCGTGCTGATCACCCATGAAATGGACGTGATCCGCCGCGTCTGCGACCAGGTGGCGGTGATGGATGCCGGCGTGATCGTCGAGCAAGGTGCGGTGGCCGATGTGTTCCTGCACCCCAAGCACCCGACCACCAAGCGTTTCGTCCAGGAAAACGAGCAGATCGACGAAAACGAGCAGCGCGACGATTTCGCCCACGTGCCGGGGCGCATCGTGCGCCTGACCTTCCAGGGCGACGCCACCTACGCGCCGCTGCTGGGCACCGTGGCCCGCGAGACCGGGGTCGACTACAGCATCCTCGCTGGACGCATCGACCGCATCAAAGACACCCCTTATGGGCAACTGACCCTGGCCGTGACCGGCGGTGACATGGAAGCGGCCTTTGCCCGCTTCACCGCGGCCGATGTGCATATGGAGGTGCTGCGCTGATGGATGCTTTCTTCGCCAATATCGACTGGTTTGAAATCTGGCTGGCCACCGGCGACACCCTGATGATGCTCGGCGGCTCGCTGCTGTTCACCGTGCTGCTTGGCCTGCCCCTGGGCGTGCTGCTGTTTCTGTGCAGCCCACGGCAGCTGCTGGAGCAGAAGTCGGTGTATGCCTTGCTGTCGCTGATCGTGAATATCCTGCGCTCGCTGCCGTTCATCATTTTGCTGATCGTGATGATCCCGTTCACCGTGCTGATCACCGGCACTTCGCTGGGTGTCGGCGGCGCCATCCCGCCGCTGGTAGTCGGGGCCACGCCGTTCTTTGCGCGGCTGGTGGAGACGGCCCTGCGTGAAGTCGACCGCGGCATCATCGAGGCTACCCAGGCCATGGGCGCCACCACCCGGCAGATCATTACCAATGCCTTGCTGCCCGAAGCGCGTCCCGGCATCTTTGCCGCCATTACCGTGACCGCGATTACCCTGGTGTCCTACACGGCCATGGCCGGGGTGGTGGGTGCCGGCGGTCTGGGCGACCTGGCGATCCGCTTTGGTTACCAGCGCTTCCAGACCGATGTGATGGTGGTCACGGTGATCCTGTTGCTGGTGCTGGTTCAAGTTCTGCAGACCGTCGGCGATAAGCTGGTGGTGCATTTTTCCCGAAAATAACGCATGGCCGACGCCCGGCGACGGGCGCCTCACAAGGAGTTTGCTGGATGAAAAAACTACTCGTCGCTTTCGCAGCCGTTGCCGCGTTCTCCGCGCACGCTGCCGAAACCCTGACCGTGGCCGCCTCCCCGGTGCCCCACGCCGAGATCCTGGAATTCGTCAAACCGGCACTGGCCAAAGAAGGCGTGGACCTCAAGGTCAAAGTCTTCACCGACTACATCCAGCCCAACGTGCAAGTGGCCGAAAAGCGCCTGGACGCCAACTTCTTCCAGCACCAGCCGTACCTGGATGAGTTCAACAAGGCCAAGGGCACGCAACTGGTGAGCGTGGCCGGCGTGCACCTGGAACCCCTGGGCGCCTACTCTAACAAGTTCAAGAAGCTCGACGAACTGCCAGGCGGCGCCAACGTGGTGATCCCCAACGACGCCACCAACGGTGGCCGCGCCCTGTTGCTGCTGGATAAAGCCGGCCTGATCAAGCTCAAGGACTCGACCAACATCCTGTCGACGATCAAGGACATCAGCGAGAACCCCAAGGACCTGAAGTTCCGCGAACTGGAAGCCGCCACCATCCCGCGCGTGCTGACCCAGGTCGACCTGGCACTGATCAACACCAACTACGCCCTGGAAGCCAAGCTGGATCCGTCCAAGGACGCCCTGGTGATCGAAGGCAAGGACTCGCCTTACGTGAACATCCTGGTGGCCCGTCCTGACAACAAGGACTCGGTTGCCCTGCAGAAACTGATTGGCGCCCTGCACAGCCCGGAAGTGAAGCAATTCATTCTCGAGAAGTACAAAGGCGCGGTACTGCCAGCGTTCTGATTGCCAGCGATACAAAAACGGGGCGCCTTAGGGCGCCCCGTTTTGTTTTGGCCTCTGCGATGGCATGGGCGCGGTGGGGTGTCAGGTCAAGCGTCTAGCGCTTCAACATCACCGGCAGCTGGACCACCAGTTTCTGGTTGTTCAGGGGCGCGCGGATGAAGCCGCGCTGGGTGCCGTCGGGGCCGATCACCGCCAGGTTGCCGCTGTGGTCGACGGTGTAGTTGGGCTTGCTGGTATCCGCCGGGATAAAGGGGATGCTCACCGCGTTGGCCAGCTTCTGCAGGTCTTCCACCGAGGCGGCGGTCAGGCCCTTGAACTCCGGGTCGAAGTAACCCAGATACTGCTTGAGCTGCTTGGGGTTATCGCGGTTCGGGTCGACGCTGACCAGAATGATTTGCAGGTTGGCCACCGCCTCCTTGGGCAGCTCGCTCTTGATCTGGCGCAGCTGGGCGAGGGTGGTCGGGCAGATATCGGGGCAGAAGGTATAGCCGAAGAACAAGAGGCTCCACTTGCCCTTCAATTGGTTGACCACCACCGGCTGGCCGTCCTGGTCGATCATCTGCACATCCGGCAGGTTGCGGCTCTGTGGCAGCAGGATGATCCCGGCGTCGATCAACGCAGTCGGATCACCCTGGCCCTTGCCGGACAGCACCTTATTGACAGTGAGCCCCAGGACCAGGGCCACCAGGGCAACGAGAATAAAGACGGTTTTTTGAGTTCGAGTCATAGGTTCAACACTAGGTAGTGGTCTACGAGCAGGGCGATAAACAGCAGGAACAAGTAATAAATAGAGTACTTGAAGGTGTTGATCGCCGCGTGCGGCCGAGTGCCACGGTACAGCACCCAGGCCCATTGCAGAAACCGCGCGCCCAATCCGAGGGCGCACACCAGGTACAGCACGCCGCTCATGTGGATGACGAAAGGCAGCAGGCTCACCGCCAGCAGGGCAAAGGTGTAGAGCAGGATATGCACCTTGGTGTAGTGCTCGCCGTGGGTCACCGGCAGCATCGGGATATCGGCCTTGGCGTATTCCTCCTTACGATGGATCGCCAGGGCCCAGAAGTGCGGCGGGGTCCAGGCGAAGATAATCAGCACCAGCAGCAGGGGCTCGGCGCTGACGTGCCCGGTGGCCGCCACCCAGCCCAGCAGCGGCGGTGCGGCCCCGGCCAGGCCGCCGATCACGATGTTCTGCGGCGTGGCGCGCTTGAGGAAGCCGGTGTAGATCACCGCGTAACCCAAGAGCGATGCCAGGGTCAGCCAGGCCGTCAGCGGGTTGGTAAAGGTCAGCAGCAAGGCCTGCCCGGCCAGGGCCAGCGCCAGGGCAAAGGTCAGCGCCGCCGCTGGCGACACCCGGCCTTCAGCCAGTGGCCGTTTATGGGTGCGGGCCATCACCGCGTCGATGCGTCGGTCCACCACGTGATTGACCGCCGCCGCACCGCCCGCGCACAGGCCAATCCCCAGGTTGCCGAACACCAGTACCGTCCACGGCACGCCGGCGCGGGTGGCGAGAAACATGCCCACCAGCGAGGTGATCAGCATCAGCACCACCACCTTGGGTTTGGTCAGCTCCAGGTAGTCGCGCCAGATCGCCTGGCTGTGACGCTCGCCGATCAAAGTCGCCATGGCATCTCTCCTTTTATGGTTATGGGCCCAACCGGCTGTTTACGCGGGCTGAGGCGCCAGCCCAGGGGCCATTGGCGCCGAGCCCGGACCAGACTGGTACGGGCGTGATAATTGACCAGCACCAGGCTCAGCAGCAGCGCCGCGCCGCCGGCGTTGTGGGCCACGGCCACCGGCAGCGGCAGGTGGAACAACACGTTGCTGATGCCCAGGCCGACCTGCGCCGCCAACGCCACCAGCACCAGCCCGGCGAGGCGGGTCATGCCCACCTGCTTGAGTTGCCAGGCCAGGCCCAGCAGCACCAGGGTCACCAACATCGCGCCGATGCGGTGGGTCAGGTGAATCGCGGTGCGGGCATCGCTGTCCAGTTGCCCACCCAGGTAGTTGGGGCCGATGTGCTGGGTCAGGTGGAAGCCATTGGCAAAGTCCGCATTCGGCCACCACTGGCCATGGCAGGTCGGCAGGTCGATACAGGCCACCGCCGCATAGTTGGAGCTGACCCAGCCGCCCAGGGCGATCTGCCCGATCACCAGCACCAGCCCGGCCGTGGCCCAATACTGCAGGCGACGCGGCACGATCAGCGCCGGCAGGACCCCGGACAGGCGCAGCGTCAGCAAAAACAGCAGGCTCAAGGTGGCGAAACCGCCCAGCAGGTGCGCCGTCACCACCTGCGGCCAGAGCTTGAGGGTCACCGTCCACATGCCGAAGGCCGCCTGGGCGAAGACCACGAACAACAGGAACAGCGGCAGCTTCAACGGCTGCCCCGGATGGCGGCGATGGGTCCAGGCGCGGGCGGCCAGGGCCACGATCAGCAGGCCCAGGGTCCCGGCGAAGTAGCGATGGACCATCTCGTTCCAGCCCTTGTGGGCCTCCACCGGCGCATCGGGATAGTGCAGTTCGGCATGGGCCAGCTGGGCCTCGCTTTTGGGCACGCTGATAAAGCCGTAGCAGCCCGGCCAGTCCGGGCAGCCCAGGCCGGCGTGGGTCAGCCGGGTGTAGGCGCCGAGCAACACCACAATCAGTGCGAGCAGGGTGGCAAACAGCGCGAGGCGAAATCCAGGTTTGGCCATGACGGTGCCCTTATCCGATGTTCGACAGTTTCAACAGGTGGCGCAGGTCGTTGAGCAGGTCCTTGCCCTTGACCCGGGCGTCGTAGCGCAGCACCAGGTTGCTGTGCGGGTCGACGATCCACAGCTGCGGCGCGCCCTGGTCATTGGCGTTGCGGCTGAAGGTCGAGAGGTCCAGCGGGTAGCGTTGCAGTTGCGGGTATTCACGTTGCAGCTTGGCGCTGTACTCGGCGCTCAGGGGCTGGGCACTGGCCAATGCATGGCTGGCCCGGGAGGCATCACGGCCGAGGGCGACCTGGATCTGCCGCGCCAGGTACACCAGTTGCTGGCAATCCACGGCGCATTCTCTGGGCGCGGTGACCAGGATCTGCCAGCGCTCTTCGTCGGCCTGCACCCCGATATCGGCCCGGGTCTGGCCGTTGCCGATCAGCTCGCCATGGTAGCTGCGGCTTTCCGGGACCCAGAACTGCAACTTGTACATCCCGGTGGCGAGGATCATCGGGCCGATGACCATGGCCACGATCAGGATCAGCTGCCAGCGCCCGCGGCTTTTCGTGCGCGGTGCGTCAGATGTGTTGGGTGGATTCATGGCCGTTCCCATGGTTGTTCTCCCTTGCGTTGTGCCATCCGAGGTAGAGGTACAGAGCCAGCAGCGCCAGGGCCATGGCGAACCACTGCACGGCGTAGGCCAGGTGTTTTTCCGGGCCCATGGCCACCACCGGCCATTCGGTGACGTAGGTGCCAGGGCCGCCTTCTGCGCGCAGTTCATAGTTAAAGCCGCCACGCCCCAGCTCGCTCCAGAGCACAGCCGGATCGACCGCGGTGATCAGGCGCGGCCAGCTCGCGCCTGTCGGGTCGGCGTGCAACTGGAAGGTCGCACCGGGGCTGACGTAGACCCAGGCCTCCAGGCTCAGGCTTGAATCAGGGGTGCTGAACACCGGCGGGGTGCGGCGGTCGGGCCAGGGCAGCCAGCCGCGATTGAGCAGCAGCCAGCGCCCGCTGGCCTGGTCGAGAAAGGGTTGCAGCAGCTCCACGCCGACCTTGCCGTCATGCATGCGGTTATCCAGCAGCAGGCTGTGGGCGGCATCGAAATGCCCGTGCAGGCGCACCCGACGAAACGCCTGATCCTCGGTGCCTTGCAGTTCATAGAGCGACATCGGCTCGGCCACCCGGCGCTCGGCGTAGCTGGCCAGCAGCTCGCGTTTCTGCTCGCCCCGCGACAGTTGCCAGAAGCCCAGGCCCACCAGCACCGGCAACAACGCCAGCACCACCAGGGTCGGCAGGATGCCCGGGCGAAAGCGCCTCATGCTTGCGCCACGGGGTCGAGAAATCGGCTAGCTATACTCAAGCGCATCGCAGTTCCCCCGGAGTCCGACCATGCTCAAAGCAGCGATCGTCCTGATGCTGATAGCCACGGTAATCAGCCTGTTCAGCGGCCTGTTCTTTCTGGTCAGGGACGACAGTCACTCCAACCGCGTGCTCACCAGCCTGACCATTCGCGTGTGCCTGGCCGCGATCACCGTCGGCTTGATTGCCTGGGGTTTCTTCAGCGGCCAGTTGGTGTCCCACGCGCCCTGGTAGGCGCGTCTCAGAGCACGTAGACGAAAACGAACAGACCGATCCACACCACATCGACGAAGTGCCAGTACCAACTGGCCGCCTCGAAGCCGAACTGGTGCTCGGCGTCGAAATGCCCCTTCATCACCCGCATCAGCATCACGAACAGGATCAGGGTGCCGATGGTGACGTGGGCCCCGTGAAAACCGGTGAGCATGAAGAAGGTCGCGCCGTACACGCCGGACCCCAGGGTCAGGCCCAACTCGTGATAAGCGTGGATGTACTCCTCGGCCTGGAAGCCAAGGAAGGCACAACCGAGCAGCACGGTCAGCGCCAGCCAGATTTTCAGCGCGCCGCGATGGCCTTTTTTCAACGCGTGGTGGGCGATGGTCACGGTGACGCTGGAGCTGACCAGCAGCACCGTGTTCAGCAGGGGCAGGCCCCAGGGGCTGATGGTGCCCTTGGGCGCCGGGAACAGTTTGGGGTCGGGGTTGTTCAGCAGCGGCCAGACGAACTCGAAATTCGGCCACAGCATATGGGCGATGCCCTTGTGCCCCTCGCCGCCGAGCCACGGCCCGGACATATGCCGCACGTAGAACAGCGCGCCGAAGAAGGCGATGAAGAACATCACTTCGGAGAAGATGAACCAGCTCATGCCCCAGCGGAACGAGCGGTCGAGCTGGGCGCTGTAGAGCCCGGCGCGGCTTTCCTTGATCACCGCGCCGAACCAGCCGAAGAGCATGTAGGCCAGCAGCAGGCCACCGACGAAAAAGATCAGCGGGCCATGGGATTCCGGGCGCGCGGCCTTGAGGTCGTTGAACCAGGTGGCCAGGCCGAACACGGTGACAAACATGCCCACCGTGGCAATGATCGGCCATTTGCTCTGGGCGGGAACGTAATAGTGCTCATGAGTCGCCATTTATTGTTCTCCTTATCGGGCACGCTAGATCGTCTTAACCGCCGGAGGGGGTGGTTACCGCGACCGGTGGATGACGCGCGGTGATATCGAACAGCGTGTAAGCCAGCGTCAGGTGCTTCACATCCTTGGGCATGTCACGGTCCACGATGAAACGGACCGGCATCTCGATCTGTTCGCCGGGCTGCAGCACCTGCTGGGTAAAGCAGAAGCACTCGGTCTTGTGGAAATACATCGCCGCGCTGCTCGGTGAAATACTCGGCACCGCCTGCGCGCTCATCGGGTGATTGCTCGGGTTGCGGGCGATGAAAATCATCTCGTTGACCGCCCCCGGGTGGACCACGATGTCATCGGACTTGGGGTAGAAATCCCAGACCATGTCGATGGCATTGGTCGACAGGAACTGCACCCGGACCTGGCGCGACGCATCCACCTGCAGCTCGCCCTGCTGGTACTGGCCACCGGTCTTGCCGTTGATGCCCAGGGCCTTGCACATCACGTCGTAGATCGGCACCAGGGCGAAGCCGAAGGCAAACATCGCCAGCACCACCAGCAGCAGCCGGGTGACCAGTTTTTTCAGCGAGACCTCAGCCATGACGGCAACCTCCCGCAGCCGGCGGGCTCACACCGGCGGTGTGCTTGAGCCACGCCCGGGCGCCGGGCCCCGCAGCCATGGCGTTCATTTGACTTCCGGGGGCGTGGTGAAGGTGTGGTAAGGCGCCGGCGACGGCACGCTCCACTCCAGCCCTTCGGCGCCGTCCCAGGGTTTGGCCGGTGCCGCCGGACCACCACGAATGGTCTTGATGACGATGAACAGGAAGAAGATCTGCGTTGCGCCGAAGGTGAAGGCGCCGATGGACGACACCATGTTGAAATCGGCGAACTGCAGGTTGTAGTCGGGGATCCGGCGCGGCATGCCCGCCAGCCCGACGAAGTGCATCGGGAAGAAGGCCATGTTCATGCCGACGAAGGACAGCCAGAAGTGCAGCTTGCCCAGGGTTTCGTCGTACATGTGCCCGGTCCACTTCGGCAGCCAGTAATAGGCCGAGGCGAAGATGCCGAAGATCGCCCCCGGCACCAGCACGTAGTGGAAGTGCGCCACCACGAAGTAGGTGTCCTGGTACTGGAAGTCCGCCGGGGCAATGGCCAGCATCAGCCCGGAGAACCCGCCGATGGTGAACAGGATCACGAAGGCCACGGCGAACAGCATCGGCGTCTCGAAGGTCAGCGAGCCCTGCCACATGGTGCTGACCCAGTTGAACACCTTGACCCCGGTGGGCACCGCGATCAGCAGGGTCGCGTACATGAAGAACAGTTCGCCCACCAGCGGGATGCCCACCACGAACATGTGGTGCGCCCAGACGATAAACGACAGGAAGGCGATGCTCGCCGTGGCGTAGACCATCGAGGTGTAGCCGAACAGCGGCTTGCGCGAGAAGGTCGGGATGATCGAGCTGACGGCGCCGAAGGCCGGCAGGATCATGATGTACACCTCGGGGTGGCCGAAGAACCAGAACACGTGCTGGAACAACACCGGGTCGCCGCCGCCGGCCGCGCTGAAGAAGCTGGTGCCGAAGTGGATGTCCATCAGCATCATGGTCACGCAACCGGCCAGCACCGGCATCACCGCAATCAGCAGGAACGCGGTGATCAGCCAGGTCCAGACGAACAGCGGCATCTTCATCAGGGTCATGCCCGGGGCACGCAGGTTGAGAATGGTGGCGATCACGTTGATCGCGCCCATGATCGAGCTGATGCCCATCAGGTGGATGGCGAAGATAAAGAAGGTCACGCTTTCCGGGGCATAGGTGGTGGACAGCGGGGCGTAGAAGGTCCAGCCGAAGTTGGGCCCGCCACCGGGCATGAACAGGGTCGAGACCAGCAGCAGGAACGCCGCCGGCAGCAGCCAGAAGCTGAAGTTGTTCATGCGCGGCAGGGCCATGTCCGGCGCGCCGATCATCAGCGGGATCATCCAATTGGCCAGGCCGACGAAGGCCGGCATCACCGCACCGAAGACCATCACCAGGCCGTGCATGGTGGTCATCTGGTTGAAGAACGCCGGCTCGACGATCTGCAACCCGGGCTGGAACAGCTCCGCGCGGATCACCATGGCGAACGAACCGCCCAACAGGAACATGCAGAAGCTGAACCACAGGTACAGGGTGCCAATGTCCTTGTGGTTGGTGGTCAGTACCCAGCGCATCAGGCCCTTGGCGGGGCCGTGGGCGTGCTCGGCGTGACCGTGGTCATCGATTACAGCGCTCATGGCCTGTCTCCTGTAAACGAGTGAGCGGGGCGAGCCGGGGCCCGCGGCCGCGACCGATTGATGAGGTACGCGATAGACCCGCTCATTTGCTTTCCGCCTGTTTCAGGGCCAAAACCTCTTTTGGCGTGACCATGTCGCCCTTGTTGTTGCCCCAGGCGTTGCGTTCGTAGGTCACGACCGCGGCGATATCGACTTCCGACAGCTGCTTGCCGAACGCGGCCATGGCCGTACCCGGTTTGCCGTGGAACACCAGGCTCAGGTGACCTTCCTTGGGCCCGGTGGCGATTTTCGAGCCCTTGAGTGCCGGGAACATCGGCGGCAGACCCTGGCCTTCGGCCTGGTGACAGGCGACGCAGGTGGTGTGGTAAATCTTGTCGCCGCGGGCCACCAGTTCGTCGAGGGTCCATTCCTTGCTGGTCAGTTCCTTGAGCTTGGCGGCGTCGGCTTTGCGCTCGCCGAGCCAGGTGTCGTAGTCGGCCTGGGTCTTGACCTCGACCACGATCGGCATGAAGCCGTGGTCCTTGCCGCACAGCTCGGCGCACTGGCCACGGTAGATGCCGGGCTTGTCGACCCGGGTCCAGGCCTCGTTGACGAACCCGGGGATGGCGTCGCGCTTGACCGCAAACGCCGGCACCCACCAGGAGTGGATCACGTCCGCCGCCGTCACCAGGAAGCGCACCTTGGCGCCCACCGGCAGCACCAGCGGCTGGTCCACCTCCAGCAGGTAATGCTCGCCTTTGACGGCCTGGTTATGGATCTGCTCGGCCGGGGTGGCCAGGTTGCTGAAGAACTCGACGTCCTGGCCCAGGTACTTGTAGTGCCACTTCCACTGATAGCCGGTGATCTGGATGTCCACATCCGGCTCACTGGTGTCGTACATCTTGATCAGGGTCGCGGTCGCCGGCACCGCCATGGCCACCAGGATCAGGAAGGGGATCACCGTCCAGAGAATCTCGACGGTCGTGCTTTCATGGAATTTGGCAGCCACCTGGCCGGTGGAGCGGCGGTGAACCATCATCGACCAGAACATGGCGCCGAAGACGATGACGCCGATCACCACACAGATCCAGAAAATGGTCATGTGCAGGTCGAATACCGCGTGACTGATTTCAGTAGCTCCAGGCGCCATATTCACGGTCCAGGCAGCGTTTGCCTGGCTGAATATCGACCACAACAGGAGGCCCATCCAGACTTGTGGATGTCGCATCATTGCGGGTTCCCCTTATCGTTCTTGTTATCCCGCCGGCTTTCACCTGCGGCAAGGGAGCGGCTGCCTAGACTACGAACTTAAACCGCCGGGCCTCGCTGCATTTGCAGTCGGGCGTCATCAGCTAACTTCATACAAGGCCGAGTATAGACAGGGGCTGTGACCTCGCAACGCGACGGGGCAAATCAGCGAAAACACTTCGGCTCAGCCGCCAAGGCCCCGGAGGGAAAGGGGTTGCGGGACCCGTGGTGGCAAATCGATATAACCTGGACGACTAAGCATGAAATAATTATGACAAATGCGTCTTAGCTGATTTCCCAAGCAGGCTAACTTATGTCTTCCCTATTTAATTGCCCTTGTTCCCTGGAGATTTCATGAACACCGCCGCATTGCGCGAGCAGATTCAACTTGCCCATCAACATGAAGCCAGCACTGGCCAACTGACGAGCCAGCTGGAAACCCAACTGCCCCATCTTCACCCCGCTATTTCGCTGCCTGACGTCGACGCCAAGGGCGTGATGACCCGTTTCGTCACGGCCTATATCGACCAGGTTCCCGATCTGCTGGACGCCGCCAACGCCGTTGCGCGTGAGGCCGGCATCGAATCCCAGATCAAACCGGTGCTGAAAATCGCCGAACACTTCTTCATCCAGCCGCCGGCAATCATGGAAGGCCATGTCGGCCTCGACAGCCTGCTGGACGAAGCCTATCTGGCCCACCGTCTGGTGGAGGAGGTCAACGATCTCTATATCAAGCATTTCAACCAGCCCCTGATCCCGCTGGACATGACCGTCGCCAACCTGATCGCGCACCAGCTGATCGGCGAAACCTTCGCCAACCAACTGGATGAGGCCGTGCACCATGCGGTGGACTCCATGCTCGATGAGGAAAGCTTTGCCCTGGAGTCGGTCGAGGCCTACCGCGAAAAACTCGCCAGCCCCGACACCGAAGCCGCCTGGAAACGCTGGCCGTGCCTGTCGCGGCAACTGGGTGTCGAGCTGGAACTGGACCAACCCGCCGCCTGACCCGATAAGCCAAAGCCCTCGCTAGAGGGCTTTTTTCATGGCGCGCCTACCCTCGGTCATGGCCCGCCGCAACCAGGCTGCGCGCACTGCCCACCCCGCTCGCGGTGTGCAAGCGCCCCTCCAGGCGCCGCCTGAGGCCGCGCGCCTCGATCACCAGCCGCGAGCCCTTGGCCGCATTGGCCCGGTCCCATTCTTCCAGCAGCTCAAGGCACGCATGGTCGATATAGCCCAGGTTGCTCAGGGGCACATGGACCGTGGTTCCGGGGGGGATGCTGCCCAGGGCCTGGGTCAGCGCCGGCACCTTGAGGAAGGTCGCCGAACCCACCAGCCGCAGCTCCATCTCGCCTTCGGTCGGCAGGTCCACCAGGCTGATCTTCAGGCGCGACGCGCCCCACGCCAGCTTCACCAGGGTCAGGCCAAAACCGATCAAGACCCCGGTCAGCAAGTCAGTGAACACGATAGCCAGCGCCGTCACCCCATAGATCAGCATCGGCATCGGCCCATAGCGCCCCAGCTTGCGCAGCGACTTGAGGTCCACCAGCTTGAAGCCGGTGTAAACCAGCACGCCCGCCAGGCTGGCCACCGGAATGCTCTGCAACACGCTGGACAGCAGCATCACGAACGCCAGCAGCCACAGGCCGTGGAAAATCGCCGACAGGCGCGTGGTGGCGCCGGCCTGCACATTGGCCGAACTGCGCACGATCACCCCGGTCATCGGCAGCGCTCCCAGCAGGCCGCAGAGCATATTGCCCACCCCCTGGGCCGACAGTTCACGATCGAAATCCGAGCGTGGGCCGCTGTGCATGCGATCCACCGCGGCCGCCGAAAGCAGGGTTTCGGCGCTGGCGATAAAGGCCACGGCAAAGGCTGCGATCAGCAAGGTCGGATCCGCCAGGTTGAGCAGGTCGGCGGGGCGCAGCCAGTCGATAGCCTCGGCCAGGTTGGCCGGCACCTCGACCCGTTTCACCTGCAGCGCCAGGGCCAGGCTGATGCCCGTGGCCAGGCCCACCCCCAGCAGCGCGCCGGGAATGAAACGCAAACGATGGGGCCGCACTTTGTCCCACAGGTACATCACGCCGATGGTCAGCAGCCCGAGCAGGCCTGCCTGCCAGCCCAGCCCGCCGCCCAGGGTCGGCCAGGCTGCGACCACGGCCTGGGGGAAGCCCGCCAGGTTATCCAGGCCCGACGCCTGGGGCTTGGCATCGAGCATCACATGCACTTGGGAGAGCACGATCAACACCCCGATCCCGGCCAGCATGCCGTACACCACCGCGGGCGCGGTGACCCGAAACCAGCAGCCCAGGCGCAAGCGGCCGGCCACCAACTGCAGAAACCCCGCCAGCAACAGGATCGGCCCCAGCATGGCGATACCGTGCTGGCGCACCAGTTCGAACACCAGCACCGCCAGGCCCGCGGCGGGACCACTGACCTGCAACGGCGAGCCGGCCAGCCAGCCCACCACCAGGCCGCCGATAATCCCGGTGATCAGGCCCTTGGCCGGCGGCAGGCCCGAGGCAATGGCGATCCCCATGCACAAGGGCAGGGCGACCAGGAACACCACCACGGAGGCCAGCAGCTCCCGTGGCAAAACAGCTTTGAGTTGCGCTGCACGCATGATGACTCTCCCGCGACTTTCTTCAGGCGTGGCAAAGCCCGGCCGTATAAACGGCCGTCAGGGCAGAGCCACGCTGGGATTTAGGAGGTTTTAGAAGCGCGCTTTAGGCGTCGCGACAGGCACCGGATGTTTGCCGTCCAGGGGCAGGAAGATGCCCTGGTCGGCGTCGTAGGCTTTGATCTCGCAACTTTCGATGTCGTAGACCCAGCCATGGATAAACAACTGGCCGTTGGCCATGCGCGAAGCCACGGAGGGGTGGGTGCGCAAATGCTGGAGCTGGGCGATGACGTTCTCTTCGGTCAGCACATGCATGCTGGCGTTTTCGTCGGCGCAATCGCAGTTCTCGTGGACCATGGTCTTGGCCACTTCGGCGTGGCGCAGCCAGGCTTTGACCGTGGGCATTTTTTCCAGGCTTTGCGGGTTGAGCACCGCGCGCATGGCGCCGCAATCGGAATGCCCGCAAACGATGATGTGGTGCACACCCAGCGCCAGCACCGCGTACTCGATGGCGGTCGACACGCCGCCGTTCATTTGCCCGTAGGGCGGCACCACGTTGCCCACGTTGCGGGTGACAAACAGGTCGCCGGGGGAGCTCTGGGTAATCAATTCGGGAACGATCCGCGAGTCGGCACAGGCAATGAACATCGCCCGGGGCCGCTGGGCGGTGGCCAGCTTCTTGAACAACTCTTCCTGCTGCGGAAAGACTTCATGCTGAAAATGCAAAAAGCCATCAACGATATGCTGCAGCGCTGCATCGGCGCTTTCAGTGGATTGGGCTGAAGCCGACGCAGCTAGCGGCTGTTTATCCTTGTCACTCATGATTCATTCTCTCTGACGGATTAGGCAAAATTTTCCAGTTTTATCCGGCGCGAAGCCAGCACTTGATCAATAAACAACCAGCACGCTGACTGCGACCCATCGGTCACTCGATGAACACGGTAGCCATGGAAACTTAACTCAAACTGAATGGAGCGCTCTAGAACGCCACTATAGGCACGGCAAAACGTGACTATTTTAGCGAACGACCTCTCGCGGTACTACGCAACCATAGGCCAATTCAACCATAGGCCCGTTGTCCTTACAGCAACGACATCTGACCGCCCGGCGGACAAAACGCACTGCAGTCGAGGTTGAAGCCCTCCCGCCGATCAAGCCCCAGGCGCTTGATGGCCTTGGCAAAACGCTGCGCCAGCAGGTCGGCGAACGGACCTTCGCCGCGCATGCGCGCGCCAAAACGGCTGTCGTACAGTTCGCCGCCACGGCTCTGGCGAATCAGGCTCAGCACATGGGCCGCTCGCTGCGGGTAGTGCGCCGCCAACCATTCCTCGAACAGCGGCGCCACTTCCAACGGCAGGCGCAACATCATGTAGGCCGCGCTCTGCGCCCCGGCCTCAAAGGCTTCGGTGAGCAGGCTTTCCAGCTCGCTGTCGTTGATCATCGGGATCATCGGCGAACACAGCACCCCCACCGGGATCCCCGCTTCACGCAGCACCCGGATCGCCCGCAAGCGCGCCTTGGGCGCCGCCGCGCGGGGTTCGAGAATGCGCTTGAGCTCGTCGTCCAGGGTGGTCAGGCTGATCATCACCGCCACCAGCCGCTGCTCGGCCAGCTGCACCAGCAGGTCGAGGTCGCGCAGGATCAGCGAACCCTTGGTGACGATGGTCACCGGATGCCGGTAGCGCAGCAGCACTTCGAGGGTGCGCCGGGTCAACTGGTGCTCGCGCTCGATCGGCTGGTAGGGGTCGGTGTTGGAGCCCAGGTTGATCGGCGCACAGACGTAGCCGGGTTTGGACAGCTGCTGTTCCAGCACCGGCGCAGCGTTGGTCTTGGCGATCAGCTTGGTTTCAAAATCGAGCCCCGGGGACAGGTCCCAGTACGCATGGCTGGGCCGGGCGTAGCAGTAGATGCAGCCGTGCTCGCAGCCGCGATAGGGGTTGATCGAGCGGTCGAAGGGCAGGTCCGGCGAGGTATTGCGGGAAATAATGGTCTTGGCCGTTTCAAACATCACCTCGGTGCCCTGGGTCAGCGGCGCTTCCTGATACCAGCCATCGTCCTCGGCCACCGAGCGGCTGGGGGCGAAACGGTTGTGGGGGTTGCTCGCGGTGCCACGACCGCGAGGCGGCAAGGGGGTGAACATGAAAGGCACTCCATAACTGTATGCAAATACAGTAATGGAGCCTGCGCCCGACGCCTAGCGCCGCCCAGCCGAAAACCCGGCCCCCGACGGACGCAGATCGCGGTATAAGGTCGCCCTCAATCCGAAGGAGCACAGGAATGCCCGCAATCCCCAGCGCGCTGGTGCGCTTGATCGAGCGCCAGCCAGGCAACATCCACAGAACCCACAAGGACCTGGTGATCGAGGAGCTCCAGGTCCTGGGCGTGCCCCTGGACAGTGAGTTCGGGGTGTTCTTCCTCAACTACGCCATCACCTGCTACCGCGGCCACACCAGCAATGTAGAGCTGCTCGACATCGATGACGGCGCCATCCGGTTCAGCACCGAATTCGTGCATGAGGTGTGGCAGCTGCCGCAGCACCTGATCTGCCTCACCAGCTGCCAGGGCGAAGGCTGCTACCTGTATGACCGCAACAGCGGCGCGGTGCTGGACTTCAGCCTGGCCGACCGGGAGTTGTTCCTGGCGGGCAGCGTTGCGCTGAAGTGGGACGGGTTTTTCCAGTTTTTAACCTGGTACCTGGCGGAGTAACCGGCATGCAGAAAATTTTCTACGCCGCCGATGCCTACCTGCCGAGCTACGACCAGGGCGCCGACCTGATCATGGTCAAGAGCCCCGCCGCAGAGCTGTGGGGGGTGTCGTTGGAGTTTGACATCTGCACCCGGGATATCGCCCTGGCGACGGTGCCACGCAACGCCACCTTCGATGAACACGACCCGCGCTTCGCCCAGGCGCGCTGGGTCGAGTACAGCGAGGCGATCGGCCTTGTCCCCGCCGGCTGGGAGGACCTGATGCACGCCGGGCTATCGGACCACGTGTGCGGTTACCAGCTGGGCGGCGAACTGGGCATCCACCGTTTCAAATAAGCCCGAACCACCCCCGCCAACCAGCGCTGGCGGGGGTGCCGCAGGTGATCCTCAGTGGCTGGTCACTTGCCCCAGGTCGTCGCCGGACGTGCTCTGCATATCGTCCTTGCGCAGGTCGGCCACGTCCCCGGCCTTGACCTTGGAACCCTGGTTGCCCCAGCTGGTGCGGATGAAATTCACCACATCCGCCACTTCCTGGTCCGACAGGCGCCAGGCGAAGGCCGGCATGGTGAAGGTCGACGGCGCGGTATGGGTCGCCGGCAAGGTGCCGCCCTTGAGCACGATGTGGATCAGCGAGGTGGCATCCTCCGACTGCAACACCGGATTGCCCGCCAGCGCCGGGAACACCCGGGTGTAGCCATGGCCGTCGGTGCGGTGGCAAGCCGCGCAGTTGTCGATGTACACCGCGGCCCCCGGCTTGCTGTCGTCGCCTTTCCACAGGGCTTCGGCCACCTGCTTGTCGTACGCGTGGGGCTGGTCCGCAGGGTCGTTGGCCGGCAAGGATTTGAGGTAGCGGGCAATCGCGGTCAGGTCGTCCTGGGACATGTACTGCATGCTGTGCACCACCACATCGCTCATGCCGCCGAAGACCGCGCTGCGATCGCTGCGCCCGGTCTTGAGGAACTGCACCAGTTGCTCTTCGCTCCAGCTGCCGAGGCCGTCCTTGTGGTCACCGCGCAGGCTCTTGGCGATCCAGCCCTCCAGGGGCGCGCTGCCGGACAGAAAGCTGCTGCCATCGTTGGCGCTCAGGGCCTTCTCCTGCATGGTCAGGGCCCGTGGCGTGTGGCAAGCGCCGCAATGCCCCAGGCCTTCCACCAGATACGCACCGCGGCTGACCACCGGGTCGGCACCGATATTCGGCTGCTGGACCTCGACCTTGGGCGCGAACATCCAGCGCCAGGCGGTCAGCGGCCAGCGCATGCTCAGCGGCCAGGGGATGTCACTGTCCTTGTTGGCCTGGGCCACCGGCGCCACGCCCTGCATGAAGTAGGCATAGAGCGCCTGCATGTCGGCATCGCTGACCCGCGCATAGGACGGGAAGGGCATGGCCGGGTACAGGGTGCTGCCGTTCTTGGCCACGCCATGGCGCACGGCCTGGTCGAAGTCTTCGAAGCTGTAGTCGCCAATCCCGGTCTTGTCCGGGGTGATGTTGGTCGAGTAGATCACCCCGATCGGGGTTTCCATCGCCAGCCCGCCGGCGAACGGCTTGCCGCCCTTGGCGGTGTGGCAGGCCACGCAGTCACCGGCGCGGGCCAGGTACTCACCTTGTTTGACCAGGGCTGGCTGATCGACGTCGGCCGCCTGGAGGGTGGCGCTGCCGAGCAGGGCCAGGGTCGCGATAACGAGTGCTTTCATGTTCATCGCTCCTTAAGCCTGAACCAGCGGGCCGGGGTTTTTCAGGTACTGCTCGCGAATCGCCCGCGCCGACCAGTAGGTCAGGGCCGCCACCAGGCCGGTGGGGTTGTAGCCCAGGCCCTGGGGGAACGCCGACGCGCCGGGGACAAACACGTTGTGCACGTCCCAGCTTTGCAGGTAACGGTTCAGGGCACTGGTCTTGGGGTCGGTGCCCATGATCGCGCCACCGTTGAGGTGGGTGGTCTGGTAGGACGCGGTGTTGAAGTGCTCGCCGACCTTCTTGCCCAGCAGGGCGATGGCCTTGGGGTTCATGGCTTCGGCGATCTTGCTCATTTTCTCGACCATGAAGCGGTTCATCTTGATGTCGTTTTCCTGCCAGTCGAAGGTCATCCGCAGCAGGGGAAGGCCGTAGGCATCGCGGTACACCGGGTCCAGATCCAGGTAGTTGCCCCGGTAGGACTGATGCGCGCCGTGGGCGTCCATCGATACCTGGTGGGTGTAGTAATCGGCCGTGGCCTTCTTCCAGGCGCTGCCCCAGGCCGGGGTGCCGGGTGGGTTGGAAGTGCCCGCGATCGGCCGGCTGCCCGCCTGGTTGACCCACATCGGGGAACCACCGACGAAGCCATGGGGGCCGTGGTCGAAGTTGTCGGCGTTGAAGTCGTCCACCGCCACGCCGTTGCCGCCAGCGCCGATGAAGTTGTTGGTGTGCACATCCTTGTCGAAGTAGGCCTTGATGGTGGCCATGTTCTGGTAGGCGAAGTTCTTGCCCACCACGCCTTCACCGCTGATCGGGTCGTAAGGCTTGCCGATGCCGGACAGCAGCATCAGGCGCACGTTGTGGAACTGGAACGCGCCGAGAATCACCAGGTCGGCCGGTTGCTCGATCTCGCGGCCCTGGCCGTCGACATAGGTCACGCCGGTGGCGCGGGTCTTGGTGCTGTCGAGGTTGACCTTGAGCACGTGGGAATTGGGCCGCAACTCGAAATTCGGCAGCGGCTTGAGGGCCGGCAGGATGTTCACGTTGGGCGAGGCCTTGGAATACATGTAGCAGACGTAACCGCTGCAGAAACCGCAGAAGTTGCACGGTCCCATCTGCGCGCCGTAGGGGTTGGTGTAAGGCCCCGAGGTATTGGCCGAGGGCAGATTGTAGGGTTTGTACCCGACATCCCCGGCCGCCTTCTGAAACAGCTGTGCGGAATAGGTGTTTTTCTGCGACTCCAGCGGGAAAGGGTTCGAGCGATCCGGGGCGTAAGGGTTGCCGCCCTTGCCCTCGCCGACCAGCTGGCCTTTCACGGTCCAGGCCTGACCCGAAGTACCGAAGACTTTCTCGGCATAGTCGAAGAACGGCTCCAGCTCTTCGTAGCTGACGCCGAAGTCCTGGATGGTCATATCCTTGGGAATGAAGTTTTTGCCGTAGCGCTCTTCGTAGTGGCTGCGCATGCGCAACTCGATGGGGTCCACCCGAAAATGCACGCCCGACCAGTGCAGGCCCGCGCCGCCGACGCCATTGCCGGGCAGGAACGCACCCAGCTGGCGGTTGGGCAAGGCGATGTCGTTGACGCTGTGGCGAATGGTCACCGTCTCTTTGGAGATGTCCTGGAAGAGTTTCTTACGCACGCTGTAGGTGAGTTCGTCGATCACCTGGGGATAGTTGCCGTCGGGGTAGGTGTCCTGCATCGGCCCGCGCTCCAGCGCCAGCACGTTGAGGCCAGCCTCGGTCAGCTCCTTGGCCATGATTGCGCCGGTCCAGCCAAAACCGACGATCACTGCATCGACCTTCTTCATTACCGTTGCCATGCTCAAGCCCTCTCGCCGCGAATCGACACTGCCGGGAAGGGGTATTGCTCGTTGCGTTCCACCCAATCCATGAAATCGGCGCGGGCGCCGGGGAAGCCGATCAGGGTCCAGCCGACCATGCCTTTATTGCCACCGTGGATCGGGTCGCAGAAGAACCCTTCCTTGGTGTTTTGCAGCAGCAGGTTGAAGAAAATCTTCGGCGGAACGCTGTCGAACTGCGGTTTGCCGGCTTCGAGCTGCTTGAGCAGGTCGTCTCGGGTAGCGCTGTCTTGCTCAGCAAATAGTTTGCCGTTGAAGGCTTTGCACCAGGCATCCGTGGCGGCAATGCCCAGACGGTAGATGTCCTTGGGCACCAGCTTGCTCTGCCAGCCCATTTCCGGTGCGGCGTCGGCATTGAACGGCCCTTGCATGTACCACAGGGCGCCAGCGGCGTAGGGCGTGTTCATCTGCCGGTCGATGTACTCCGGGACACCGGCTTCCAGGGCGCCAGGGCCTTGCTCGTCGGCCGGGATCAGGCGCGCGACGGCGGCCTTGATGAAGGCCCATTCCTCGGCAGTGAAGTAACTCGGCTCATAGGCCTGGCCGGCAGGTGCCGCCCTGGCGGGTTCGATCGGCTTGGCCGGCTCCGACGCCGCCATCAGCACGGAACTGCCCAGGCCGGTACTGGCGACGGTGACCACCGGGATCAAGGTCAGGGATTTGCGCAAAAACTCACGCCGCGGGTTGTCTCGATCTTGATCAGACATGGGGTGCACCTCATCAGGCATTGATGGATTGATCAGCGGCGTCATGGCGCAGCTTGTCGTTCTGGTAGCGGCACAGGTCGGGGCAGCCCCCCAACCTCAGCAAAATTTGGTTACAACTGGGCAAATGGTAGCAGGCTAAGCATCCAGATAAGTCGCTTCGCGGTGGAAAAATCGGTTTTTTTAGCCAACAGCCGAAGCTTCACGATTCTTTGACAAACGCCTCACGGGGCTTTGACGCCCGCCAGAACAGGCTGTGCAGCATCATCCCCCCTTCCTGAGAGTCGGCCCTGCGCATGTCAAACACTCGCCTCTTTCCCGCCCTCTGCCTGTCGCTGCTGACCATGCTGACCTGGCCCCAGGCCTGGGCCGCCGATGTGCCCAGCAGCCGCCCGAGCCAATGGGCGCAGCCGGTGGACGCGCACTACAACCTGTACCAGATGTCGCCGACCCTCTATCGCAGCGCATTGCCCGACAGCCGGGCCTTGCCCTTGCTGCAACAGCTGCAAGTGAGCACCGTGATCAACTTCCTGCCCGAGGCCGACTCCCGCTGGCTATCGGCCCCGGGGATCAAGCAGGTGCAGCTGCCGTACCGCACCAATCATGTGGACGACGCCGATGTGCTGAGCGCGCTGCGGGCCATCCAGAGCGCAGAGAGCCAGGGCCCGGTGCTGATGCATTGCAAGCACGGTTCGGACCGCACCGGGCTGATTTCAGCCATGTACCGGGTGGTGATCCAGGGCTGGAGCAAAGAGGACGCCCTGAATGAAATGACCCAGGGCGGGTTCGGCGACAGTTCCCACTTCAAGGACGGCATTCGCTACATGATGCAGGCCGATGTCGACAAACTGCGTACCGCCCTGGCCAACGGCGATTGCAGCACCAGCGTGTTTGATACCTGCTCGATGAAGAGCTGGCTCGAAACCGTGAGCAGCAACAAGCCCGCCCTCTGACCGCAGCAGCGGCCCGAGCGAGTGTATTCACGATAGGAAAACAGGCCGGCTCCTTGCGGAGCCGGTGGTATGACGGGGAGTTACTGCGGGTCGTCGGTTTTTTTCTTCAACTTGGGGTTGGGGAAAAACTGCACCGACTGCACCTTGGCATCCTGCACTTTCAAGGCCGTGGTATTGACCCGGGTCCCCAATTCCTTGGGCACCGACAGCCCCTGTTCATTCAGGGTGTCGGAGTAACCGCAGGCCACGCACTCACGATGGGGCACGTCGCCCTCGCTCCACATCATCAGCCGGTCCGGCTCGCTGCACGCCGGGCAGACGGCCCCGGCGATAAAGCGCTTCTTGGTGATCTTCACGGAACCCTCACTCATGCCGCCGCGTCCTCACTCAGGCCGCTGTGGCGCAAGAGTGCGTCAATCGAAGGGGCCCGTCCGCGGAAATCGACGAACAGCACCATCGGTGCCTGGGAGCCGCCACGGGCCAGGATCGCCTCGCGGAACGCACGACCGGTGGCCGGGTTGAGCACGCCTTCCTCCTCGAACCTGGAGAACGCATCCGCCGACAGCACTTCCGCCCACTTGTAGCTGTAGTAACCCGCCGCATAACCGCCGGCGAAGATGTGCGCGAAGCTGTTGGGGAAGCGGTTGTAGGCCGGCGGACGCATGACCGAGACCTCGTCGCGTATCCCTTCGAGCACTTGCAGCACACTGCGCCCGTCGCCGTGGGTGGCGTGCAGCTCGAAGTCGAACAGCGAGAATTCCAGCTGGCGCACCATCATCAGCCCGGACTGGAAGTTCTTCGCCGCCAGCATCTTCTGCAACAGGTCCTCGGGCAGTGGCTCGCCGCTTTCATAGTGGCCGGAGATCAGCGCCAGGCCTTCCGGCTCCCAGCACCAGTTCTCCATGAACTGGCTCGGCAGCTCCACCGCATCCCAGGCCACGCCGTTGATCCCGGATACGCCGGCATGTTCAACCCGGGTCAGCAGGTGGTGCAGGCCGTGGCCGAATTCGTGGAACAGGGTGGTGACTTCATCGTGGGTCAGCAGCGCAGGCTTGCCGCTGTCGGCCGGGGTGAAGTTGCACACCAGGTTAGCCACCGGGCTCTGCAACACGCCGTCCAGGGTGCGGCGACGGTCACGGGCGCCATCCATCCAGGCTCCGCCACGTTTGTTGGCGCGGGCATACAGGTCGAAGAAGAAACGGCCGACGTGCTGGCCGTTCTCCTTGATTTCGAACAGGCGGACATCCGGGTGCCAGGTGTCGAAGCCTTTCTGCTCGGCGATCTCGATGCCATACAGACGCTGCACGATGGCGAACAGGCCGCTCAGTACCTTGTCGATCGGGAAGTAGGCGCGCAGGGCTTCCTGGGACACGCTGTAACGCTGCTCACGGAGTTTTTCACCGTAGAAACCGCTGTCCCAGCTTTGCAGGTCCGGGCAGCCCTGTTCGGCGGCGTAAGCCTTGAGCTGCTGCAGGTCCTGGGCGGCAAACGG
This sequence comes from Pseudomonas sp. CF161, assembly GCF_000416215.1. NCBI lineage: Bacteria > Pseudomonadati > Pseudomonadota > Gammaproteobacteria > Pseudomonadales > Pseudomonadaceae > Pseudomonas > Pseudomonas sp. CF161. The sequence continues at coordinate 113,880 of NZ_ATLP01000032.1, read as the reverse complement.
CTTGCTGCGCTTGGCCAGGTCACGCAGGAAGCTCAGCACCTGATCGCTGGATTCGGCCATCTTGGTGGCCAGGCTCAATTCGGAGAAGCTGGCAAAACCCAGGAGCTTGGCCAGTTCCTGACGCAGGTCGAGGATCTGCTCCATCACCGGGCCGTTGTCGTTCTGCCCGGCATTCGGGCCCTGGTCCGAGGCGCGGGTGCAGTAGGCGGCGTAGATCTCTTCACGCAGGGCACGGTCCTGGGCGTAGGTCATCACCGCGTAGTAGCTGGGGAATTCCAGGGTGATCAGCCAGCCGTCGAGCTCTTTGGCCTGGGCGGCGGCGGCCATTTGCGCCTTGGCCGAATCGGTCAGGCCGGCGAGGGTGGCTTCATCGGTAACGTGCTTGGTCCAGGCCTGGGTGGCGTCCAGCAGCTGGTTGGAGAAGCGGCTGCCCAGCTCCGACAGTTTGCTCTGCACTTCGGCGTAGCGCTTCTGCTGCTCCGGCGGCAGGTCGATACCCGACAAGCGGAAGTCACGCAGGGAATGTTCGAGGATAGTCTTCTGCGCCACATCGAAACCGGCGGCTTCGGGGCTGTTGGCCAGGGCTTCGAAGGCCTGGAACAACTCGCGGTTCTGGCCCATCTCGGTAGAGTAGGCGCTCAGGGCGGGCAGACACGCCTCGTAGGCTTCACGCAGTTCGGCGCTGTTGCACACGGCGTTGAGGTGGCTGACCGGGCTCCAGGCGGCGCCCAGGCGATCATTGAGTTCGTCCATGGCCAGCACCAGGCCGGCCCAGGTCGGCTGCTGGCCTTGCGTCTTGAGAATTTGCGCAATGGCAACCCGGTTATCCGCCAGGATCTGTTCGATGGCCGGTTGCACATGCTCGGCACGGATCGCCGAGAACGGCGGCAGGTCGTAGGGCTGCAGAAGAGGGTTGTTCAGGCTCACGGTTGGCACCTTGGCTGGAAGAAACGTAGCGCCATCTTAATTACAATCGATGCCCACCGCAGCTATCGACCCCATTAATAAATGTCAGAGAGGCAACCCCACGTGGCCATTCGCACCTATCAGCAGCACACGCCGACCCTCGGTGAACGGGCCTTCGTCGACCACTCGGCGGTGGTGATCGGCGACGTCGAGATCGGCAGCGACAGCTCGATCTGGCCTCTGACCGTGATCCGTGGCGACATGCACCGCATCCGCATCGGCCAACGCACCAGCGTGCAGGACGGTTGCGTGCTGCACATCACCCATGCCGGCCCGTTCAACCCCGACGGCTTCCCGCTGCTGATCGGCGATGACGTGACCATCGCCCACAAAGTCATGCTGCACGGCTGCACCATCGGCAGCCGGGTGCTGATCGGCATGGGCAGCATCGTCATGGACGGCGCCCGGGTGGCCGACGAGGTGATCATCGGCGCCGGCAGCCTGGTGCCCCCGGGCAAGCAGCTGGAAAGCGGCTTCCTGTATGTCGGCAGCCCGGTGAAACAAGTGCGGGCCCTGACCGACAAGGAGCGCGCCTTCTTCACCTACAGCGCCGCCAATTACGTAAAACTCAAGGACCTGCACCTGGCCGAAGGCTACCACCTGCCTTGAACGCCCCCTGACCCCTTGCCCAGGAAACCCCATGCATTACCAGACCGTTCTATTCGACCTCGATGGCACCCTGACCGACCCGCGTGAAGGCATTACCCGTTCGATCCAGTTCGCCCTGAGCAAACTGGGCATCGACGAACCGGACCTGACCCGACTCGAACACTTCATCGGCCCGCCACTGTTGCAGGCCTTCATGCAGTTCTACGACTTCGACGAGGCCCGGGCCTGGGAGGCATTGAACTTCTATCGCGAGCGCTTCAAGGTCACCGGCCTGTATGAGAACCGGGTGTTCGACGGCGTCACACCGTTGCTCGAAACCTTGAGCGGCCAGGGCCGGCAGCTGTATATCGCGACCTCCAAGCCCTGGGTATACGCCCGGGAAATCGCCCGCCATTTCGATTTTGCCAAGCACTTCAAGGTGATCTACGGCAGCGAGCTGGACGGCACCCGCACCGACAAAGTCGAGCTGATCGCCCATTTGCTGGAACAGGAACGCCTGGATCCGGCGAACACCCTGATGATTGGCGACCGCAAGCACGACCTGATCGGCGCCCGGCGCAACGGCCTGGACGCGGCGGCAGTGGGCTACGGCTTTGGCAGCCACGAGGAACTGACTGCCGAAGCGCCGGCCTATCACTTCCAGACCCTGGACCAATTGCATCAGGCGTTTTTGCGTCCCTAAGCCTGTACAGGCAATCGGCCTGATACACCGCAGTGGCCTGATGACGGCCGCTGCGCAGCCGTACGGGAGCAAGCTCCCTCGCCACCAAACGCCCGGAGTTCCGCCCCTCGGCACAAAGCCTCTGGCGCCTTAGCGTTGGGCCAAGCGCCGCAGCTCTGCCTTGCGCTCGGCCGGCGGGCGTTTACCCAGGGTTTGCACCGCCTCATAGAAGGCCGGCCAGTCGCCGCCCACCTGCTTGAACAGGGCGGCAAAGGCTGGCACCCATTGGTCGTAGAGGCCGAAGGGCAGCAGCCGGGCATTGTTGATCGGGGCGTTGATCCAGGCGTCGTAGCGCCGGTCGCCGTGCCATTGGCTGTCGCGCAGTTGCCGATAATCCTGACGCAGTTGCTCGAATTGCGCCGCCTTGCGCTCCCGCATCTGCTCGGCCGGCAACGCCTGGGCGTACAGCTGCTCCAGGCGTTGCCGGGTATCGAGGAGCAACTGGATAAATTGTTCATGCTGCTGCACCTGGGCTTCGCTGGCCGGGGGCAAGCCGCGGTAGGCCCGCCACTGCCGGGTGCCCTGTTGCTCGACGAAGGTGGCAAAGGACTCATTGAACTCGGTGTCGTCCTGCACGTAAAACCGCTGGTGCGCCAGCTCGTGGAAGATCAGGGTCGCCAGGCGCTCGTCGCCCCAATGCATCATCGAACTGATGATCGGGTCGCTGAACCAGCCCAGGGTCGAATACGCCTCGACCCCACTCACCGCCACATCCATGCCTTGCTGTTGCAACAGGGCCGCCGCCCCGCGAGCAGCACCCTGGTTGTAGTAGCCGCGATAGGCCACGCACCCGGCAATCGGGAAGCAATGGGTTTGCGCGTGCAGGGAAAACTCCGGGGTGGCGAACACGTTCCACACCACATAGGGCCGGCCGATATCGGCGTACAGGCGGTAACTCTGGTTGTCCGGCAGGTGCAGGTGCTCGCTGGCGAAGGCCCTGGCCTGCTGCGATTGCGCCAGGTGCGCCCGCAACTGCGGGTCGCGGGCCGGGTCGGCGACCACCTCGGCCACCGGGGTGCGGGCCCGCAACAACTGCCATTGACCGCTGGCGAGCTGGCCGTAATAACCGACGCTGGCGCAACCGTTGAGCAACAAAAGCATCAGGGCCGGAAACAAAAGGCGCAAAAGAGGATCAAGTAACCCATGGCTTGAACGCGGCCTAATCAAATCGAATCATCCGTCGAGAATCGGTTCGCAAGACTATCTCGCCTGCCTGGAGTTTCGCTATGCGCGCATTGCTGTTGACCACTGGCCTGCTCGCCCTGGGTGGCTGCGCCAGCCTGCCCGAGCCGGATCCGGCACAAGCCTGGATCGACCTCAACCCCCACCGCGACACCACCCTGCAGGCCCTGGAGGTCGACGAAAAGGCCGCCGGTGACAAACGCTACTTCGAGGTGGCGCCCGGCAGCCATGAGCTGACCCTGCGTTATCAGTTCGCGGTGCAGCCGACCAATATCGGGCCGGACGCAGAGCCGCTGTGGCGCGACTGCCAGCTGAGTCTGAAATTCAAGGACTTCAACGCCGGCCAGCGTTATCAGGTGCAAGCCGGGAATATCGGCTTCCGGCCCTGGGCCAAGCTGTATGACGAACAACGCAACGTCGTCGGCATGGGCCAACCGGCAGGCTGCCAGCGAACCTGATCGGCGCTATGCTTGAGGTCTTTCGCTGATGCGGCCACCCTCATGCGCCAACTTTTGCTCGTTGCCTCCCTGGCCAGCCTTTGTGCCTGTTCCAGCCCCTTGCCCAACGTCGACCCGCAACAGGCCTGGGTCGACCTGGCCGCCCCCGCGCCGGGCGGCAAGCTGGTGATGGCCGAGCGCCTGGACCAGCAGCGTTTGCCCGACGGGCGCTACTTCCAGGTCACCCCGGGCAGCCACGAGCTGACGGTACGTTTCGATTTCGAGATCTATTCCGGCGGCATGGGCATGATGACCGGCACCTCGGAGCGCCTGTGCTACCTGACCGTGCGCTACGACCACTTCCAGGCCGGCCAGCGCTATCGGCTGGAGGCCCGCTCCCTGGGCTTCAACGCCAGCGCGCGGCTATACGACGCCCAGCGCCAGCTGGTCGCCGAAGACCGCATGGTCAACTGCGTGCCCTGAGGCTGAAGGCTTCAGCGATCGTTCTTTTGATAGATGATCTTGCGGGTGCCGTTTTCACAGCTGCCGACCACCATGTTGTTGTCGTGGACTTCGTCATTGGTGACGATTTCCAGGGTGTAGGACGCCACCCCCTGGGCCTGGATCTTGGCTTCGATCTCGGCCTTGAGTTCATCGCAGGGCTTGGGTGCCGCCAGGGCCGATGTGGCCAACGCGCAACAAACAACCGCCAAGGCAAAACGTTTCATGATGTGGAGCTCCCTTGCTGCAGCGCCCATGGTCATGGACTGAAGCCGCAGTCACTCATTCGACCACATTTCGCAGAACCGAGTTCTGACGCGGCGCACCTGCGGCTCACTGCTCTGGCTGGCCAGGCCCGCCCCGGGTAGCTCGCCGAGCATGCCGGCGCGCGCCCCCGGGAGCGGCACAGGTCAGCTGATCAGCGTGGCGTCCAGGCTGATCTTGGCATTGAGCACCTTGGACACCGGGCACCCTTCCTTGGCCTTGCGGCTCAGTTCATCGAACTGCTGCTGGGTCGCGCCCGGGATCTTGGCCTTGAGAATCAGGTGCACCGCGGTGATCGCAAAACCGCCGTCCACCTGGTCCAGGGTCACTTCGGCGGTGGTGTCGATGGCATCGGCCTTGAGCCCGGCGTCGCCGAGGATCATGGAAAAGGCCATGGAGAAGCAGCCGGCATGGGCCGCGCCGATCAGTTCTTCCGGGTTGGTGCCTTTGCCCCCTTCAAAACGCGCCTTGAAGCCGTAGGGCGCTTCACGCAAGACGCCGGTTTCGGTCGAAATCGAACCGATACCGGTTTTCAGATCACCTTCCCAATGAGCCGAGGCTTTCTTTTTGATACTCATCTCTGTCTCCTCAAGATCGAGCGCGAGAATTCGCGCCCAACGGGTTTGCGCTACACAGGGTTCTGAGGATAGAAGGCCGGACAAAGTTCATCCTGTCTGATTTCACCACCGATCAGGGCGGCAAATTCAAGCTGGCTATTGAAACTCGGGTATATGCCCACATTGCATAGACCTGGCTTATTAAATTCGGCAGGTTTTGGTTCATGACAAAAGCCTGCACGCCCTTTGGAGAAGCAGGCTTATGAAACCACTGTCCGACGTCAAGTTTTCCACCCTCGACCTGGTGCCGGTGCGCGCCGACGGCAGCCCCGCGCAGTCCCTGCGAAACTCCCTGGATCTGGCGCAACACGTCGAGAAGTTCGGCTATAACCGCTTCTGGGTGGCGGAACACCACAACATGGATGGCATCGCCAGTTCCGCGACCTCGGTGCTGCTGGGTTACCTGGCCGGCGGCACTTCGACCATCCGCGTCGGTTCCGGTGGGGTGATGCTGCCCAACCATGCGCCGCTGGTGATTGCCGAGCAGTTCGGCACCCTCGAAAGCCTGTACCCCGGCCGGATCGACCTGGGCCTGGGCCGCGCCCCCGGCTCCGACCAGATGACCGCCCGGGCCCTGCGCCGCGAGCGCTCCGGCAGCGCCGACGACTTCCCCGAGGATGTGGCCGAGCTGATGGCCTACCTCGGCCCACGCACCCCGGAGCAACGGGTGATCGCGGTGCCGGGCACGGGCACCCAGGTTCCGGTCTGGCTGCTGGGCTCCAGCCTGTTCAGCGCGCAATTGGCCGGTGAACGCGGCCTGCCTTATGCCTTCGCTTCGCATTTCGCGCCGCGCTACATGCATGAAGCGATTCGCGTGTACCGCAACCACTTCAAACCGTCGGCCGTGCTCGACAAGCCTTACGTGATGCTCGGCGTGCCTCTGGTGGCGGCCGATACCGACGAGCAGGCCGATTACCTGGCGACCTCGGTGTACCAGCGCATCCTCGCGCTGATGCGCGGCCAGAGCCTGGTGCAGCGCGCCCCGGTGAAAACCATGGACGGCCTGTGGCTGCCCCACGAGAAAGAAGCGGTGGCAAGCTTCCTCGGCCTGGCCATGGTCGGCAGCCCGGCGAAAATCCGCGCCAAGCTTGAAGTGCTGATCGAACAGACCGGGGCCGACGAGCTGATCTTCACCTGCGACCTGTATGAACACGCCGATCGCCTGCACTCCTATGAGCTGCTGGCGCAGGTGATGAAGGGCTGAAGGGCCTTGGCGGGTAGGGCGGCGCTGTTGCGCTAGCTCGCACCGGCCGATCTCCCAGGCATAAAAAAACCGACGCCATGGCGTCGGTTTTTTCAATCTGCGTCTACCACGTCTCAACCACGCTTGTAGACGATTTCCTTGGTGCCGGCTTCGCAGGAACCTACCACTTTGCCGTCAGCCGCTGCGCCTTTGTCCACGACTTCGAGTGTGTAGTGGGTGGCGCCTTTGGCGTCGATCTTCGCGGCGATTTCGCTTTTCAGCTCTTCGCACGGCTTGCCTGCGGCAAGGGCTGTTCCCGCGAGGCTGAACAATGCTGCTGCCAAAATTAGTTTCTTCATCGGTCACATTCCCTGGTCGGATCAAAAGGTAAGCATCTGCGCCAGCCTTTCTCAGGCTCAAGACAGCTGTAGCGCTTTGCCATTTCCTATGGCAATCGGCCAGCGCACAAGTTCAAGAGCCTAGTCCAAGCCCTCAACTATTGGCAATACGAAAGCCAACCTTGAGCGTTACCTGGAAATGCGCCGCCTTGCCGTCCTTGATATGGCCCCGGGTGTCGATCACTTCGAACCACTCCAGGTGCTTGATGCTTTTGCTGGCCTCGGCCAACGCGTTGTTGATGGCGTCTTCGATGCTGGAAGGGGACGAACCGACGAGTTCGACTTTTTTGTACGTGTGATGGTCAGTCATGGCGTGCTCCTTAAGGTTTGAATACAGCCTAGCAGTGATTTTTCTTATCACTTTCGGTGCATGGCACACGGCAAAGTTCAGATTAACTGCACTTTCGCCAAGCGCTGTAGTCGGAACCTACACATGCCACTCATCAACCATGCAGGAGAGCCGACATGGCTAACAACTCGTTACGTAAAGCCTCACTGGAAAGTATGGAAGCGGAGATCTCGAGCCTGCTCAAGTCTCTGGAAAGCCTCAAGGACGACGCGTCTGACGAGTCGCGCAAAACCCTCAAGGCCCTGAAAACCAACGCCGAGAGCGCGCTGAAACACTCCCGCAGCCTGCTCAGCGATGCTTATGAAGAAGTCAAAGTGAAGACCCGCGAAACCGGGATCGCCACCCGCGATTACGCCCAGGAACACCCTTGGACCACCGCCGGTGTCGCGGTCGGCGCCCTGGGCCTGCTGGCGGCTTATCTGTTGTGCAAACGCGGCGATTAAGTTGCCTGGCGCAGCTCATTCCTGAGCCACTGCGCCAGTTGCCGGGCGCGCCCATCCGCGGCGCGCTTGGGTAGCCACAACGCCAGTTGCCCCGAGGTTTCACCAAAACCCCACGGGGCAACCAGGCGACCCGCCCGCAAGTCCTCGGCCACCAGCGGCTCTGGCGCAATCGCCACCCCCAGCCCGGCCACCGCCGCCTCCAGCAAATAATACAAATGCTCAAACCCCTGTCCGTACTTCAATGCCTGGGCATCGAGGCCGTTTTGCCGTGCCCAACTGGGCCACGCCTGGGGCCGCGAGGTGGTTTGCAGCAAGGCCTGGTCAAGCAGGGCGGCGGGCGGCTGTCGACGCAGCTGCTCGTAGCCGGCGAAACGTGGGCTCATGACCGGACCGATGCGCTCGCTGGCCAGTTCGTAGACCTGCATGTCCGCCGGCCACGGCGGCTCGGCGAACACCAGCAGCGCATCCAGCCCCGGGCGCCGCGGGTCGAGATCGCCTTCGCCGGCTGACAGGTGCAGGCGCAGGTCCGGCAGGTCGGCGTTCAGCCGCCCCAGACGCGGGATCAGCCAGCGCGCCAGCAGGCTGCCGGAGCACCCCAGGACAAACGGCGCGTCGGCGCCACCCTGGGTCAATTCGGCGCAGACCGTGCGCAGCCGCTCAAAGGCGTCGCTGCTGGCATCGCGCAGGCGCACCCCGGCATCTGTGAGTTTAAGGCCACGCCCGTCCTTGATGAAAAGGCTCAGCCCTAGGTGCTCTTCCAGCACTTTCAACTGCCGGCTGACCGCGCCATGGGTGACGTGCAGCTGTTCGGCCGCCTGGCTGACGCTGCCGAGGCGGGCGGTGGCTTCAAAGGCCCTGAGGGCATTCAGCGGAGGAAGGTCGTGGCTCATGGTATCTGTGAGTTTTCCTGACAGGTTGCGGCGATCTTATCGGTTTTCAGCCTGGCATGTCAGGGGTAGAGTGAGCGCCATTGTCTTCGCAGCCATTCACTCTTTTGACCTTCACCGGGAGCTTCCGATGACCCAGACCCCTTTGCGCAACGGTCCTGACACCAACGGCATGTTTGGCTCGTTCGGCGGCCGCTACGTGGCAGAAACCCTGATGCCGCTGATCCTCGACCTGGCCCGCGAGTATGAAATCGCCAAGGAAGATCCGGCCTTCCTCAAGGAACTGGCCTACTTCCAGCGCGATTACGTCGGCCGTCCGAGCCCGCTGTACTTCGCCGAACGCCTGACCGAGCACTGCGGCGGCGCCAAGATCTACCTCAAGCGCGAAGAGCTGAACCACACCGGCGCGCACAAGATCAACAACTGCATCGGCCAGATCCTCCTGGCCCGGCGCATGGGCAAGAAACGCATCATCGCCGAGACCGGCGCCGGCATGCACGGCGTGGCCACCGCCACCGTGGCCGCGCGCTTCGGCCTGGACTGCGTGATCTACATGGGCACCACCGACATCGAGCGCCAGCAGGCCAACGTGTTCCGCATGAAGCTGCTGGGGGCCGAGGTGATCCCGGTCGTCGCCGGCACCGGCACCCTGAAGGACGCGATGAACGAAGCCCTGCGCGACTGGGTCACCAATGTCGACAGCACCTTCTATCTGATCGGCACCGTGGCCGGCCCGCACCCGTACCCGGCCATGGTCCGCGACTTCCAGGCCGTGATCGGCAAGGAAACCCGTGAACAGCTGCAAGCCCAGGAAGGCCGCCTGCCGGACAGCCTGGTGGCGTGCATCGGTGGCGGTTCCAACGCCATGGGCCTGTTCCACCCGTTCCTCGACGACAACAGCGTCGAAATCATCGGCGTCGAAGCCGCCGGCTACGGCATTGAAACCGGCAAGCACGCCGCCAGCCTCAACGGCGGGGTGCCGGGCGTGCTGCACGGCAACCGCACCTTCCTGCTGCAGGACGACGATGGCCAGATCATCGACGCCCACTCGATTTCCGCCGGCCTCGACTACCCGGGCATCGGCCCCGAGCACGCCTGGTTGCACGACATCGGCCGCGTCCAGTACACCTCGGTGACCGACGACGAAGCCCTGGCCGCCTTCCACCAGTGCTGCCGCCTAGAAGGCATCATCCCGGCCCTGGAAAGCGCCCATGCCCTGGCTGAAGTCTTCAAACGCGCACCGACCCTGCCCAAGGATCACCTGATGGTGGTCAACCTGTCGGGCCGTGGCGACAAAGACATGCAGACCGTGATGCACCATATGGAAAGCTCTCAACAAGAAAAATCCCAGCAGGAGAAACACTGATGAGCCGCCTGCAAACGCGCTTTGCCGAGCTTAAGCAACAAAACCGCGCTGCCCTGGTGACCTTTATCACCGCCGGCGACCCGGGCTACGACACCTCGCTGGCGATCCTCAAGGGCTTGCCCGCCGCCGGTGCCGACGTGATCGAGCTGGGCATGCCCTTCACCGACCCGATGGCCGACGGCCCGGCGATCCAGCTGGCCAATATCCGCGCCCTGGACGCCAAGCAAAACCTGGCGAAAACCCTGCAGATGGTTCGCGAGTTCCGTGAAGGCAACAGTGAAACCCCGCTGGTGCTGATGGGTTATTTCAACCCGATCCACCACTACGGCGTGCCGCGCTTCATTGCCGACGCCAAGGCTGCCGGGGTCGATGGCCTGATCGTGGTCGACATGCCGCCGGAACATAACAGCGAGCTGTGCGACCCGGCCCAGGCTGCAGGCATCGACTTTATCCGCCTGACCACGCCGACCACCGACGATGCGCGCCTGCCGAAGGTGCTCAACGGCAGTTCCGGCTTCGTCTACTACGTCTCGGTGGCCGGCGTGACCGGGGCCGGCGCAGCGACCCTGGAGCACGTCGAAGAAGCCGTGACCCGTCTGCGTCGCCACACCGATTTGCCGATCAGCATCGGTTTCGGCATCCGTACCCCGGAGCAGGCCGCGGCCATCGCCCGCCTCGCCGACGGCGTGGTGGTGGGCTCGGCGCTGATCGACCAGATCGCCAACGCCACCACCCCCGAGCAGGCTGTCGATGGCGTGCTCAGCCTGTGCGCCTCCCTGGCCGAAGGCATAGGTAAAGCGCGGGTCAGCTGAAGGTAAAGTTCCTGATACAGAGGAATTAGCACCCCAAGTCACAGACTAAATAGCAAGACCCAGGGGTAGGCAGCTCAGGTTGCCTACCCCTTTTTGTTGCTCGCTGTGAGGAAGACCTGATGAAAATGCCCAAACGCCTGATTGCCGGTCTCGGTGTGCTGATGCTCAGTGCCGGCCCGATGCTGAACGTCATGGCCGATCAACGGGGTGACAACGATCGCGGCGGTGATCGTGGCGGCCCGCCACAGGGCCAGCGGGACAACCGTGGCGAAGAGCATCGCGGCCCGCAGAATGATCATCGCGGCGCGCCACCCAGGGATTTCGGCCCGGTGCGCCAGACCATCCGCGATAACCACGGTTACTTCGTGCGGGGCGCGCCGCCGCCACCGGGCGTGCACCTGGTGCGTGGCCAGCCGTTGCCACGGGGCTATTACGGCGAGCGCCTGGACAACCGCGCCCTGGCCCACCTGCCGTACTACCAGGGCTACGAATGGCGACGCATGGGCGGTGACGTGGTGTTGATCGCCATTGGCTCAGGCATCGTCTACGAGATTCTCGATGGCGTGCTCAACTGATCGTTTTTTGTCCAATCGCTGACGTCCATCCCCTGCCCAGTGCCTGCAAGCCGATAAGCGGCTTGCAGGCCTGCTGCGCCTAAAACCCCGACAGATCCAGCGGCCGCATCGCGCCCATCCAGATCGCATGGTCGGTGTGGTCGACCAGGTCATCGCCGGTGTCCGGGTGCAAAAACACCACCAGCCCCTTGCGGTTCAGCGCCAGCCACGGCAGCACCACGCCCAGGTACTGCGGTTCGAAGGCCAGCTGGCAGCTCCAGTCCGGATGCGGACCCACCGGGCGTTCGTGAACCCGGCCCATCTTCAATGAAAACAACTGCGCCGCCTGCTCGCACAGGCTGCGCGCCTGGTCGATGGTGCTGGCGTCAAAATAGACGTGGGCGTGATAACCCTTGATTCGTTGCATCAAAACCCCTCGCGACAAAGTCGAACCCTTGCGACCCGCCACAGGTCACACCTCATACCTGTGGAAAGAAGGAAGCTGCGCCATGAAAAATGCCGAAACCCCGGTGATCAAACTGGTGCTCTATGGTGCCATGAGTAGCCTGGGCAGTGCGCTGATGGCCGAATTCCTGCGCCGCCAGCATGAAGTCATTGCCATCCTCGACGACCTCACCGCCCTCGCGCCGCGCCCCGGCCTGCGCACCAAGAGCGGTGACCTGTTCGACCCCGAACGGGTCAAGCAAAGTGTTGCCGGCGGCGATCTGGTGGTCTGCCTGCTGGACGCGCCCGGCCTGCCCATGGGCACCGAGCAGGTGGAAAAGCTGCGCATCTGCGATTCCCTGGAGCAGGTCCGGGCCATCGATGCCTTGATTGCCGGGATGCAGGCGGGCCAGGTGCAGCGCCTGTTCGTGGTCGGCGATTTCGAGGTGCTCGACAGCACTCAAGCCCGCGACCCGTTGCAGCATCACGCCGCCCAGGAAATCCTCGAGGCGTTGCAGACCAGTACCTTGCGCTGGACCCTGGTCAACGCGCCACGCGGTGTGCCGGGCCTTGGCATCGAGCATTTCAGCCAGGTCAGCAGCAGCCTGGAGCCGGGGCTCGCGGACCCCCTGCAGCGACTCAACAGCGTGGCGATCGGGATCGCCGATGAACTGCGGCTGAACCTGCACCTGCGTGAGCATGTGCAATTTGTCAGCTAGGGCAGGGCGCACGCCGGGCCTCACACCGCGATCGACGGCAGCGCCATACCGGTCAGTGACTGGGCGCTGCTGGCCTGCTCGAGCATCAGCCAGTCGACGAAGCGCTGGATCAGGGCCGCGCGCCGTTTGCGTTGCGGCAACACCACGTAATAGCCGTAGCGGGACATCACGGTTTCGCTGATCGGCCGACACAGCAAACCCTGGGCCAGCAAGTTATCCACAAGGTGCCGCCAACCGATGGCCACGCCCTGACCGCCGATCGCCGCCTGGATCAGCAGGGTGTAGTTATCGAAACGCAACTGCCCGGGAGCTGGAGGCGTGGCGATCCCCAGCTCGCGAAACACCCCGCTCCAGTCGAACCAGTGGCTGCTGTTTTCCCCGCGCAGATGCAGCAGGGGCATCTCCAGCAACGCCGTTAGGGGCAAGGGCGCGGCCTGCTCCTTGAGCAGCAGCGGGCTGCACACCGGGAACACTTCCTCGCTGAACAGCCAATGGCTGGTGCCCTGCTTGAAACGCCCGTCGCCAAACAGCACCGCCACATCGATATCGCTGCGCAGCATGGTGTGGCTGCGTTCGCTGGTCACCAGGCTGACATCCACCTGGGGGTTGGCCTGGTGGAACCGGTGCAGGCGCGGCATCAGCCAGTAGGCGGCGAAGGCAAAGTCGGTGGCCACCTGCAGCACCTCGTGCTGATGCTGGGTGCTGATCGCGCTCAAGCCGGCGTCGATGCTCTGCAAGCCGTCCTGCACCTGCTCGAACAGCGTCGCCCCGGCCTCGGTCAACTCGATGCCACGGTAGATGCGGTCGAACAGCCGGGTGCCCAGTTGCTCTTCCAGGCGTTTGATCTGCTGGCTGATGGCCGGCTGGGTGGTGCCCAGCTCCACCGCCGCCGCCGTAAAGCTGCGCAGGCGGGCGGCGGTTTCAAAGGCGCGAAACAGATCAAGGGACAGGTCCCCGAGCGCTTCATACATAAGCTGTACTTATCCTAGTCATTGCCCGGCATGGGCTTTACCGCAAAATGCATGGGATACATGCTCGATCGCAGCACTTTCGCATAACTGTTTACTATGGAATGCCGCGAAGACATGAAGCGCAAGAACATTCTTTTCATCATGGCCGATCAAATGGCCGCGCCAATGTTGCCGTTCTACGGTTCCTCGCCCATCAAGCTGCCCACTCTCAGTCGCCTCGCCGCTCAAGGCGTGGTGTTCGACGCCGCGTACTGCAACAGCCCGCTGTGCGCGCCCTCGCGTTTCACCCTGGTCAGCGGCCAGTTGCCGAGCAAGATCGGCGCCTACGACAACGCTGCGGACTTTCCCGCGGATGTCCCGACCTACGCCCATTACCTGCGCCGCCTCGGCTACCGCACCGCGCTGTCGGGCAAGATGCACTTCTGCGGCCCGGACCAGTTGCACGGTTATGAAGAGCGCCTGACCAGCGATATCTACCCCGCCGACTATGGCTGGGCGGTGAACTGGGATGAGCCGGATGTGCGGCCCAGCTGGTACCACAACATGTCCTCGGTGCTGCAGGCCGGGCCCTGCGTGCGCACCAACCAGCTGGATTTCGATGAAGAGGTGGTGTTCAAGGCCCAGCAGTACCTGTTCGACCATATCCGCGAAGACGGCGACCAGCCGTTCTGCCTCACCGTGTCCATGACCCACCCCCACGACCCGTACACCATTCCCAAAGCCTTCTGGGACCTGTACCGCGATGACGAGATTCCGCTGCCGCAAACGCCGCCACAGAGCAGCCAGGATCCCCATTCCCAGCGCCTGCTCAAGGTCTACGACCTGTGGGACAAGCCGCTGCCTGTGGATAAGATTCGCGACGCCCGCCGCGCCTACTTCGGCGCGTGCAGCTATATCGACAGCAACGTCGGCAAACTCCTGCAGACCCTGGAGGACACGGGGCTGATCGACGACACCATCATTGTGTTCTCCGGCGACCATGGCGACATGCTCGGCGAGCGCGGGCTCTGGTACAAAATGCACTGGTTCGAGATGGCCGCGCGGGTGCCGCTGCTGGTCAGCGCCCCCGGGCAGTTCCCCGCCGGGCGGGTCAGCGCGGCGGTCTCCACCGCCGACCTGCTGCCGACCCTGGTGGAACTGGCCGGCGGCGAGCTGGAACCGGGCCTGCCCCTGGACGGCCGTTCGCTGGTGCCGCACCTGCAAGGGCAGGGCGGGCACGACGAGGTCTTTGGCGAATACATGGCCGAAGGCACCATCAGCCCGCTGATGATGATCCGCCGCGGTGCCTATAAATTCATCTACAGCGAAGACGACCCGTGCCTACTCTTCGATGTAGCCAACGACCCCCGCGAGCTCGAAGAACTCAGCCAGTCGCCGCAACATCGGCCGCTGTTCGAGGCCTTCCTCGCCGAAGCCCGAGCCAAGTGGAATATCCCGCTGATCCGGCAACAGGTACTCGCCAGCCAGCGGCGTCGGCGTTTCGTCGCCAGCGCGCTGACCGTGGGCAAGCTGAAGAGCTGGGACCACCAGCCACTGGTCGATGCCAGTCAGCAATACATGCGTAACCACATCGACCTCGACGATCTGGAGCGCAAGGCTCGTTATCCACAACCCTGCCAAAACCAATAACGTAAGGGGAAGAGCATGCAAAGGTTATCCACAGCAGTCGTCATCGGCCTCCTGGCCCTGGGCAGTGCGTCGGCCCGGGCCGATCAGTGCGAGACGGTGAAAATGGCCGATCCGGGCTGGAGCGACATCGCCGCGACCAACGCCATCACCGGGTTCCTGTTGAGCGGCATGGGCTACAAGGCCAAGGTCGATACCCTGGCGGTGCCGATCACCTTTGGCGGTCTCAAGGACGGCCAGGTGGATGTGTTCCTCGGCAACTGGATGCCGGCGCAGCAAGGCTTCTACGACAAGTTCGTGGCCACCGGTGATGTCACCCAGCTGGCGAAGAACCTCGACGGCACCGAGTTCACCCTGGCCGTGCCGGATTACGTGTGGGACGCAGGGGTGCACGACTTTGCCGACCTGAACACCTACGCCGAGGCGCACCCCAAGGACGTCGAGAAGAAGATCTACGGCATCGGCTCCGGCGCGCCGGCCAATATCTCGCTGCAGGAGATCATCAAGAAGAATGACTTCAACCTCGGCCAGTGGAAGCTGGTGGAGTCCAGCGAGCAGGCGATGCTGGCGGAAGTGTCGCGGGCCGTGAAGAAACAGAAGTTCGTGACCTTCCTCGGCTGGACCCCGCACCCGATGAACGTGCAGCTGAAAATGCACTACCTCAAGGGCGGCGAGAAGTATTTCGGCGACACCGGCAGCGTCTACACCCTGACCCGCAAAGGTTATGCACAGGCCTGCCCGAACGTCGGCAAGTTGCTGAGCAACCTGAGCTTCACCCAGGAAATGGAGAACAGCATCATGTCCGAGGTGGCCAACAACAAGGTCAGCAATGCGGATGCGGCCAAGGCCTGGATCAAGGCCAACCCGGCGGTGCTGGACACCTGGCTCGACGGGGTGAAGACCCTCGACGGCAAGGATGCGCTGGCGGCGGTGAAGGCCAAGCTGTAGGGGGCTGGATGGGGAGGCCGGTGCTTCAGGCTGCGGCGTCCCCATCCCGGCCAGTGCAGGCCGGGTAGGCACCCGGGGCGCGCGCCATCCTTGGGCAAGCGCCTGGGCAATGCTTTACCCTGACGCCCTTGAATCAATCCACCCGCGAGGAACCATGGCCTGGCCCAACCGCCATTCACTCTTTCCCTTCCTGAGCTGGCTGCCTCGGCAAACCCGCGCCAGCGTCGGACGTGATCTGTTGGTAGGGCTGAGCGGCGCCATCCTGGCCCTGCCGCAATCCATCGCCTACGCCCTGATCGCCGGCCTGCCGCCGGAGTACGGCCTGTATGCCGCCATAGTGCCGGTGCTGATCGCCTGCCTCTGGGGCTCTTCCTGGCACTTGATCTGCGGCCCGACGGCGGCCATTTCCATCGTGCTCTATGCCAGTGTCAGCCCGCTGGCGGTGCCCGCGTCCCAGGACTACATCACCCTGATCCTGTTGCTGACCCTGCTGGCCGGGGTGTTCCAGTGGCTGCTGGGCATGCTGCGCTTTGGCGCCCTGGTGAACTTCGTCTCGCACTCGGTGGTGCTGGGGTTCACCCTCGGCGCCGCCGTGGTGATCGCCCTCGGCCAATTGCCCAACCTGCTGGGGCTGGACCTGCCGAACCAGGCCACCGCCCTCAACAGCCTGCTCTCACTGCTGGGCCACCTCGACGCTGTGGATAAACCCTCGTTGCTGCTCGGCCTGGGCACCTTGTTGCTGGGGGTAGCGCTGAAACTGCTGCTGCCCCGCTGGCCGAGCCTGTTGATAACTTTAGTACTCAGCGCCCTGGTGGTGTGGCTGTGGCCCGCGCTGTTCGGCCATGTGCAGCTGGTCAGCGCCTTTGTCGGCCAACTGCCGCCCTTCAGCCCCCTGCCGCTGGACCTGGAAATGATCCTGCGCCTGCTGCCCAGCGCCGTGGCGGTGGGGATGCTGGGGCTGGTCACCAGTTTGTCGATTGCCCGCTCACTGTCGGCCCGCTCCGAACAATTGCTCGATGCCAACCAGGAAGTGCGCGCCCAGGGCCTGTCGAATATCGTCGGCGCATTCTTTTCCGGCTATCTGTCGTCCGGCTCATTTACCCGCTCCGGCCTGAGCTACGAAGCCGGCGCACATTCACCGCTGGCCGGGGTGTTTTCCGCACTGTGGGTGGCGCTGTTTGCCGTGAGTGGCGCGTCGCTGATCGCCCATATTCCGATCCCGGCCATGGCGGGCAGCATCCTGCTGATCTGCTGGGGGCTGGTGGACCATCGGGGCATCCGCGCGTTGTTCCGGGTCAGCCGCGCCGAGTTCGTGGTGATGAGCCTGACCTGCATCGCCACCTTGCTTCTGGAGCTGCAAACAGCGATTTATGCCGGGGTCCTGGCGTCGCTGTTTTTCTACCTCAAGCGCACCTCGCAACCGCGGGTGCAGCAATGGCGCGAGGGCGACGAGGACATCCTGCGGGTCGGCGGCTCGATCTTCTTCGGCGCCAGCCACTACCTGCAAGTGCGCATGCAACGCTGCCACGCGCCACGCCTGGTGATCGAGGCCCAGCACATCAACTTCATCGATTACTCGGGGGTGGAAATGCTGCACCAGGAGGCCCGACGCCTGCGGCGTCAGGATCGCAGCCTGACCCTGCGCCGCGCCCGCGCACCGGTGAAAGAGGAGTTGATCAAGCTCGAAGGAGCGCAGCAGTGCCCGATCCTGTTTGAAGATTGAGCCCAAGGTGTGACGGGGACGCTGCCTGTGGCGAGCGAGCTTGCTCGCGCGCCACACTAGTGCAGCCCGTTACTGCGCCAATTGCCGCCGCAACTCAGCCAGCACCGGCGCGCTGTCCGGGCGCACGCCACGCCAGAGGTAGAAGGCTTCCGCCGCCTGCTCGGCAAGCATGCCCAGGCCATCCATCACCTGCGTGGCGCCGTGTTCCGTGGCCCAGCGGCAGAACGGCGTGGGTTCCTTGCCGTACATCATGTCGTAGCACAGGGTGTGGCCGGGCTCGATCAGGCTTCCGGCAATCGGCGGCACATCGCCGGAGAGGCTGGCCGAAGTGGCGTTGATGATCAGGTCCACCGACTCTTGCAACCAGTCGAAACCGCTGGCCGACACCGGCCCCAGGTCGGCGAACAACTCCGCCAGCAGCTCGGCCTTTTCCACGGTGCGGTTGGCGATGATCACCGAGGCCGGCTGTTCCGCCAGCAGCGGTTCCAGGGCACCGCGCACCGCGCCACCGGCCCCCAGCAGCAGGATGCGCTTGCCCTTGAGGCTGAACCCGGCATTCACCGTCAGGTCCCGGACCAGGCCGGCGCCGTCGGTGTTGTCCCCCAGCAGGCGGCCATCGGCGAGCTTGCTCAAGGTGTTCACCGCACCGGCCCGTTGCGCGCGCTCGGTCAGGCTGTCGGCCAGGCGATAGGCTTCTTCCTTGAACGGCACAGTGACGTTGGCGCCACGGCCTTCGGCGAAAAACGCCCGGGCGCTGCCGGTGAAGTCGTCCAGGGGGGCCAGCCGGATGTTGTAGTCCAGTTGCTGAGCCGTCTGCTCGGCGAACAGGCGATGGATCAGCGGCGATTTGCTGTGGCCGATCGGGTTACCAAAAACGACGTACTGATCCATCTGCTAAAGCCCTTTTGTTCAAGCGGAACCGGCCAGCCAGTCACGGTCTTGCAGGAAGTATTCGGTCAGGCGTGCTTCTTCGCTGCCGGGCTCGGCCTTCCAGTCATAGCCCCAACGCACCTGCGGCGGCAGCGACATCAGGATCGATTCGGTGCGCCCGCCCGATTGCAGGCCGAACAGGGTGCCACGGTCGTAGACCAGGTTGAACTCGACGTAGCGGCCCCGGCGGAATTCCTGGAACTCGCGTTGCTGCGCGGTGTAGGCCATGGCCTTGCGGCGCTGGACGATCGGCAGGTAAGCCTCGATGTAGGCGTCGCCGATGGCGCGCATAAAGGCGAAGCTGGTGTCGAAGTCCCACTCGTTCAGGTCGTCGAAGAACAGGCCGCCGATGCCCCGTGGCTCGCTGCGATGCTTGATGTGGAAGTAGCTGTCGCACCAGGCCTTGTAGCGTGGATAAACATCGGCGCCGAAGGGTGCGCAGGCCTTTTCGGCGACCCGGTGCCAGTGCACGCAGTCCGCTTCATTGCCGTAATAGGGGGTCAGGTCGAAACCGCCACCGAACCACCAGACCGGCTCTTCGCCTTCTTTCTCGGCAATGAAGAAGCGCACGTTGGCGTGGGAGGTCGGCACGTGGGGGTTGTGCGGGTGGATCACCAGCGACACGCCCAGGGCCTCGAAACCGCGACCGGCCAGCTCCGGCCGATGGGCACTGGCCGAAGGAGGCAAACCGCTGCCGAACACGTGGGAAAAGTTGACGCCGCCTTTTTCGATCACCGCGCCGTCGCCAATCACCCGGGTGCGTCCGCCACCGCCGGCGGGGCGGGTCCAGGCGTCTTCGACGAAGCGTGCGCCGCCGTCTTCGGTTTCCAGCGCAGCGCAAATGCGGTCTTGCAGGTCGAGCAGGTAGGCTTTTACGGCCTCGGTGCGGGTAGTCATGGCATCACCTTGAATCGGGGCAAAGCTACGCGGCGCTAGGGATGAAGCAGGGGCCGGCGCAAATGGGCGCGTAGCATAACACTGCACCCCGGCCTGCCGCAGTTGACGAAGGTCAAGCAGAGGAGTCCGATAGGACACTTTCGCGACACGACCGAGGAGAGAATGCAGATGGCCAAACGTATCCAGTTCCGTGCCCATGGCGGCCCCGACGTACTTGAATATGTGGACTACCAGCCCGCCGAGCCGGGCCCGCAACACGTCCGTGTCAGCAACAAGGCCATCGGCCTGAACTTTATCGACACCTATTTCCGCAGTGGCCTGTATGCGCCGCCAAGCCTGCCATCAGGCCTGGGCGCCGAAGGCGCGGGCGTGGTCGAGGCCGTGGGCAGCGAGGTCACCCAGTTCAAGGTCGGCGACCGCGTGGCCTATGGCAGCGGCCCGCTGGGTGCCTACAGCGATGTGCATGTGCTGCCGGCGGCGAACCTGGTGCACCTGCCGGACACCATCAGCTTCGAACAGGCGGCGGGCGTCATGCTCAAGGGCCTGACCGTGCAGTACCTGTTGCGCCAGACCTACGAGCTCAAGGGCGGCGAAACCGTGCTGTTCCACGCGGCGGCCGGTGGCGTCGGCTCCCTGGCCTGCCAATGGGCCAAGGCCCTGGGGGTAAAACTGATCGGCACCGTCAGCTCGCCGGAAAAAGCCGCCATCGCCAAGGCATTAGGCGCCTGGGAGACCATCGACTACAGCCATGAAGACGTGGCCAAACGCGTGCTGGAACTGACCGACGGCAAAAAATGCCCGGTGGTCTACGACGGCGTGGGCAAGGACACCTGGCTGACCTCCCTGGACTGCCTGGCGCCACGCGGGCTGATGGTCAGCTTCGGCAATGCCTCGGGTGCAGTGGATGGGGTCAACCTGGGAATCCTGTCGGCCAAGGGCTCGCTGTACGTCACCCGGCCGACTCTGGCGAGCTACGCCAATCACGCGCAAAACCTGCAACTGATGGCCGATGACCTGTTCGCAATGATTGCCAGCGGCAAGCTGAAGATCGAGATCGGCCAGCGTTACCCACTGGCCGACGCCGCCAAGGCCCACACCGAATTGTCGGCGCGGCGCACCACCGGCTCGACTGTGCTGTTGCCTTGACGGCCATCGCCGGCAAGCCTGCTCCGGAGACGGCCCGGAGCAGCCTGCTTGTCGGCGATGGGGTTCAGGAAGGGCGCACTACCTTGCCGGTGGCCAGGTCGCGGATCAGGCTCGGATTCTTGCGTCCGCCCAAATTCCCCCCCAGTACCAGGTCGAGTTGCCCGCGAAAGTATTGCTCGACGCGAATCCGCGTGCGTGCGGCAGGGCGGCCCTGGGGGTTGGCCGAAGTGGAAATCAACGGCCCGACCAAGGCACACAGCTCACGCACCTGCGGATGGTCGCTGACGCGCAAGGCCACGGTGTCGTGAACGCCGGTGATCCACTCGGGCAGCAGGTCTTGATGGGGCACCAGCCAGGTGTTGGGTCCGGGCCAGGTGCTGGACATGCGCTCGATCCAGGTGTCCGGGAAGTCTTCGAAGAGAAAGTCGAACTGGCGGATGTTATCGGCAATCAGGATCAGGCCCTTGTCCACCGAACGCGACTTGATCGCCAGCAGCCGATCCACTGCCTCCTCGTTCCATGGATCGCACCCCAGGCCCCAGACCGCCTCGGTTGGGTAGGCAATTACCGCCCCTGCGCGAATTTCTCGTGCGGCTTGTTGCACGCGCCAACTGCTGACCATTGCTGATTCTCCGGGATTAAGGCTGTGCGCAGTTTACCGATCTTGTCTGTAAAACCTAGCTCACCCGCGCAAACCAGCGACCGGACTCACAGACGGCGCGCCCTGCCAATTCCAGCTCCGTGAGTTCCCCCAGCACCCTGGGCAACGCCCAGCCACTGGCCGTGGCCAGGGCCTCGCTGGTCTGCGGCGCCGCGTGCAGCAACTCTAGCAACGGATGCTCCGCGACAGCCGGCGGGGCCTCTGTGGATAACCCCAGGTGCTGCCAGCCGCGCAGGGCTTCGAGGATGTGTTCGATGGTCTCCACCAGCACCGCGCCATCGCGAATCAATTGATGACAGCCACGGGCCCCGGGGTGATGAATCGACCCCGGAATGGCGTAGACCTCACGCCCCTGTTCCGCCGCCAGGCGCGCGGTGATCAACGAACCGCTGGCGACACTGGCCTCGACCACCAGCACCCCCAGGGACAAACCGCTGATCATCGAGTGTTATTATTTTCCGAGTAAATTTCGGATGGTTAAAAAATGACCAAAGCTTACGCATACATACGCTATTCCCGTGCCATCCAAGCCACTGGTGATAGTGAACACCGCCAGTTGACGGCGCTGGAACTGTTTGAGACGACCACAGGGACGAAGATCGTTGAAGTCGTGTACGACAAGGGCAAATCCGCATTCCGTGGCGACAATGCCCGGTCTGGCAATTTCAAAGAGATGTTGGACAGAATGCAAAGCGGTGCCATCCGCCGTGGTGATTTTCTGGTCGTGGAAAGCATTGACCGTATCACCCGGCAACGTGTTTTGGATGGCGTGGAGCTTCTGCAAGGGATTTTGAAGAAAGGTATTAACATTTATACGACAGTGGACAAAAAGACCTATTCATATAATGACCCAACGCGAGATTTTGAAAACCTTCTGATGATTAGCCTCATTGCGAAGAGGGCTAATGAAGAGTCTGAAACCAAATCAGACCGTTTATTATCCGCTTGGAAAGCACGCAAAGCCAAGGCAGAAAATGGCGAGGTGATAATCAAAAAGGGAAAATCCATCCCGTATGGATTGCGGGTCGAAAATAATAAATTCGTAATCCACAAAGAAGAACAAGAAGAAATCCGAAGACTTTTTGAACTACTGCTCCAATTCGGAATTAATACAGCAATTACAAAAATAAACGAAACATCGTTAAAAAAGTGGAACAATGGAACGCTAAACAAAATAATCAAACACAAAACAGTTATTGGCTGCATGGCTACGCATCGCATTGAATATACTGCCGATGGCAAATCCAAAAAAATCCTAACTGGTTTTATAGAAAACTACTATCCGAACCTAATCGAACCAAGCCTATTTTATAAAGCGGTTGATGTAATGTCGAACCGTAAGCAAAAAAATTGGAGTGGAAGAAGAACCGAGCAAGATTTTAACATTTTCAAGCACTGTATATTTTGCGCCGAATGCGGCGGTAAACTTTACTACGACCACAGGGGAAGCAGATACAAGGGGAAAATTTACCCTTTCTTTAAATGCGATAATGCCAGGGTTCAAAAGCATATTTGCACTGCTGACAATATCAGGTTTGAATATGTTTTAGGCTCGCTATTAGAAAGCATAAGGATGATTAATAGGATAGCCACTGAATTTAAACGAGACTTTAAAGGGATTTCCACCCAAGCGAGATTTATCAATCCAAAAATCAACAGCCTGTTAAAAGCGGATACCGAAAACAATAATTTGGTTCTTGAAGAGAAGCAAAAGCAACTGATTTCAAGGCGGACTAAACTCGACAATATGAATATCCAAATGGTTGAGGCTGATTACAATGTGCCCACCAAGTTTATTCAGGAAATATCTAACACCGAAAAAGAAATCGAAGCCCTCAATAAAGAAATATTATTAATCCATAACGCACCCAGTGATGAAGACACTATAAACATAAACGACACTAAAACAGTAATTGATTTATTTATGACTGACGATGGTCGGGCAAAGTTAAACTACTTCTTCAAGGCCAACGATATTATATTTCTTGTTAGACATTCAAAAATCACAAGAAAAACTGGGTTTGCTATGCGCCGAAAAAGCGATGATTTGGATGAAAGAATTTGTGATAACGTGACAAAATTCCCACTGAAAAATATTCTTGAAGAGTATGAAATTGGCGACTTGCAAACTATGTTTGACCTGACAGTTCATTAAAAGCCCAGCCCACTAAATTCCCGAATTATAAATTCCGGACTTTAGTGGGCTTCACTTCTAAATAATTTCTATCCGAAACTTCAATCCTTAAATCAGACAACAGCGAAATCAAAAGAAGCAAGCAGAATAAAAAACCATCACGACTATCGTCGTTTGGTTGTTTATGCTCGCCCACTCCATTACCCACAAGGGGTAATTACGGGGACACGATACTCCCACAAGGGTCGTATCTAAAAGCACAGCAAAGCACACGGCTGATAAATCAGCGCAAAGGGCATCATTAGAAAAACAAAATGCTAAAATATGCTCATAACAAACAAAAACCCTAATGAGCAAATACAAAGCAAGTACCCGTTTAACTGAAATTAACGCCGAACAAATCGAACAGCTTCGAAGAGAATATAACCAATTATCCGTTTCGAAATTTTCACTTTCAGAAGCATTTAAACAATACGCCCTGCAAAATCGTAGCTATGTCGTGATAGCCAAAAATGGAAATTTTGAAGAGTTTTCAAAGTACAATCAGATACTGGCAAATCTCTGCACTAATCTATCTCAATTCAAAAGTGCTGACCCTGAAATCAACAGACGTATAAACAACACCCTTCGAAATTTAATAAAGATGAAGCTCGATGTTAGTCGTTTGCGATTCAAGACGCTTGAAATAAAAACATCCACAAAACCAGATTTTACAGCGATTATAAATTCTTCGCTATTTGACGATAGTCATTCAGAAAGAAAGAAGCAATACACGATTAGTTTCACCGAAAAAGAATGTAGCGAGTATAAAGAGAAATTCCCAAAGCAAGACTTTTATAATTTGCTACGCAATTTCTTCGATGAGTTTTCTGTTTATGAGAAAGAGTTTACTAATCCATCTATAAATCTCGCATTAGATAATAATCTTGTTAAATGCGGAGAAGCTGCAAATGCTTATGTGGTAGAGAAAAAGCATAGCGAGGCGATAATAAAAAACATTCTCGATTATCTTCAAGGGGCTCTTTCAGAAAAAATTCACCCCAATATAATCAAAGGGAGCGCTGACCTAATAGCATTTATAGATGGGGCTAAATAATGTTAATTAAAGAAGTGCCCCGCATTCAGCCCAACACCAAAAACCTGGCCAATTATGTATTAACGAAAGCCACTCGCATCAGTGGCAATATTCCCGTAAATATGGGTGATATTAATAAGTCAGCAAAGTCTATCGAGTTAGATTTTAATAGTAGATTAACGGCAAAACAGAAAAGCAATGAAATGCACTACATCGTTTCGTTTGAAGAACAACATCAAGATATTTCAGATGATAAGTTAATAATGATTGGCAATGAGTTGGTAAAGCGCCACTTTGGTGATAATCGTAATTTTTTGCTTGCCGTTCATAGAGACACTAACAACCCACATCTTCACCTTGTGATGGAAAATAGAGATTTCGACCATAAGGCTTTTTTCAAGAAAGATAATTATCGAGCATTGGAAAATCTTGCCCAAAGGCTCGAAAAAAAATACTCACTCAAAAACGAGAAAATCTCTGAAAGCAGAAATGACCCAAACCCCGTTAGGCTTAATTATGCTTCTAAACAGTACGAAAGTCGTACTGGTCAAGAATCTGATGAAAAAAAATATAAGAACGAGTTGAAAGGCATTATTTCCAACGCCAAGACGCCGGAGGCGTTGTTTAAGGCGATGATTGATGAAGGGTTTACTATTCGTGCAAACAATAGCAAAACCGACCCTAGCAAGCTATCGGGCTATTACATCACAAAAGGTTCAACATCTATAAAGCCAAGTTCAATCGGCTTTCAAATGAGCAAGCTGATTGAAAAATACAAGTTTGATGAGAATGGCATTGCAGAGTTAATCTTACGTTTTGAGTCTCCGTTACCTCCCGACGAATCAGGCGAAATTTCTTCGAGTCCAGGTACAGACCCAAAACCACAACCTAACCGCCGTGAAAGCCTTTATACAAAATTTCAAACCGTGGATGGTGTGAACTACACAAGCAAAAATGAGAAGTACAAAGCCAGTTTTACAGTCAACGACAATAGTGTTTCTTTCACAAATCCAAATGAAATGAGTATCAAAGCAGGAATGCAGGCATTGATCGCAAAAGGTACTAAAGGACCGTTTTACCTCACCGGGTCGGAAGATTTTAAACGTAAAACTTGGCTTGTCTCCGCAATGATGGGTTTAGAAGTATCCAATTATCAACCAACTCAATCGGATTTATCTGCGCTTTTCGAGCGTGTAAAAGCCAATCAAGATAAATACCCAAAGACAAAAATCAAGCTTCTTGAACGTCATATTAACGAACTGAAAAAAGAAAATTTTGAAATCGATGACTTATTTAAAACGCCTGTTTCATTCTCTGATTTATTCCCAAACCATTCAGTATCAGAAAATATTGAAGCACCTGAAACTGAAAAGCCTGAAAAGCCTGAAAAAGAAAAGCCCGCAACGTCTACGGGTACGAAAACAAAATCAAAGGCAGAAAAAATATTCGACAATCAAGAGATTGATAGAAAACTGTTAGAAAAATTAACCCGCCAAGGGGAAATGGGGCTTGACCCACTGCAACCATTAAAAGTACATAAGCCCTAAATTTTAGGGTTTGTCTTTATAGATTATTGAACAATCTATCTTCGTCGCTAATTCTATATTGGACCCTATAACCCTCAACCCAACATTAAAGGTCATCATTTCTTCAAAATCGTATAGACGCTCAACAATTTTAAGCTCTGTTATCCATTCCAGACGTTCTTTTGCGACCTTACAAAAATCTAAAAATTTTAACTCTTTTCTCAGGGATGCTAATTTTCTAAAAACAGGGTGTTTAAGTTCAAGTTTTATTTGCCACTCTTCCATTTTTACGAAGCGATTAAATTTTCGCCAGACTGATATTGCTCGCTCAACTCCGAAAAACCCATAGCGTCTTATGCCCCAAATCATACAGCCCGCCTTTACTTTTAACGACTCACTATCGGGGTTCTGTATTGCTTTGATTAGATATTTCATTACATAAGTAGATGCAGATGCTTTTTTCTTACCGTGTTTTTTAGCTTGTTCAGCAGATATTATTTCAATGGTCGTTGATTTTTCTGAATGCTTGAAAATTCTATTGATATGAAGTATTAAATCATCGGCTTTTGTGGGACAAACAAATAATAATGCGTGCAAATGCGGACACTGGTCTTTATGTAATTCTTTCGTCCAAAGCCCAAAATCATTAAGCTCGTAACGATTGCGAGCTTTGCTCAACTCATCTAATTTCTTGCTCAAATAATCAGATGCTTGGCGAGGAGTTGAACCATCCCACGTATTTTTTCCGAATCTAGGGTTTGCGTGAAATGATGCCGGGCAAGTCGCAGTTAAAAATAAACATACATATTTTCTTTGTTCTGCAACAAGCTCCATATTTTTTACACACGAGTATAGTTCTGAAACACGTCGTTCAGGAGTCATTGCAACATCAGCTAATGGCTTTTGAGTCGAAACGTCATCGCCATATTGGATGTATGAATTAAGTAGATAATCTTTCTGACATTCATCTACAAAATTACGATAGTCCAGTGCGATTTTACTGCAATAATTATTATTAGAGCCAATCGCTTTTTCAGAAAGCTGTATCAGTTCATTTTCCCTAACTCTGATTTTTCTTATTATTCTTTTGTGTTTCTGAAAGCCGTTGAACCGTCTTTTTTCGTCGTTGCTGCACAAGTTCAAATCAAACTCATAAATCAAATTTTCATCTTCATAGTACTTATCGAGCTTGTCTAATATCGTCCCGCTTGCTTTCAAGTCTCTAATTTTAACGCCTTGTATTAGCTCAATGTTTAACATCTCTTGGCGAGTGATTTTACACATTGAAAGCTCGATTACTTTTTTTGTTAGTTTCGTGCTTTTAGTTATATGCAAAAATAGTTTATTAATCACAATCGCAAGACAAACTGCGTCCCTATCCCATTGACGAAAAGACGATAAGGACTCTGTATATCGTAACTTGTTTTTTTGAGTTGCTGTACACAACGCTTTCGTCCTTACAAGCACTTCCATCTCGTAGAAAGACGTACATACTTCTTGAAGATTAGATACAAGTTTGCTGCTGGCGTTAACCGGCTTTAAGCTTGAATTAAGTTCTTGCAGGGTTTTTTCGTGGTCGAAGCCGGTTTTTTTGAAATTTGATATTTCATTAATTAGTTTTTTAGCTTCGAAATGAGAGTGTAACTTATTGAGAAAAGTTTCTTTATTTCGTTCTTTTGATATTGCGCATTGGAAATAAAATGGTATGCTGTTATTGTAAATCATTGTTAAGTTGTTTGTTTGGTAGCTACATCTTAACATTTGTAAGAAAAACACAAGAGCTTCGGCTCTTTTTTTCTGACCTAAATTAAAACAATCGTTTTAATTGATAGAGTCGAAAAACCAAACAGTCGTTTGAACTAAATGATAAAACCCTTTTATTATATGGCTTTTATCTATTTTGTGAGAGTTGTTTTAGAATTATCCAAGAAGAGCAAAATCAACAGCAGAAAATCAAAAGCATTAGCCTGGCGGCTCAGCTATACATTGCATTAGGTTATTACCAGTCAGGAAGCACAGCCCCCTCGACTAATTATTAGAAATAAGGATTTGTTGGGAGGGAGTAGCTTTTTACAGTAATACCCTTACTAATATATTCAGGTTCTCTCCAGAAATCTTCATCCTTTAAAGTCCATAATGTTTTTGCTTCCTCACAGGTCCCAGCCTTAAAATTAAATGAGTGACTTGTCTGTAATAATGTACTACCACGCTCATCAAGTGAGTCTTTGCTTTTACAGTCGTTAGCGGCCTTTTGGAAAGCTCTTACAGACTCTTTTCTCTCTTTGTCAGTCAGCCTATCCTTTGCCGAGATTTTAGCTTCGATAACAGTGCCTTGCTGAACATCGTTATTTTTAAAATAACCAGTGTTTACTGCAATGCAAAGCGCACCGAGAACCACAAAGAATTTAAAGACATCTTCCATATCAATTAGAGATTATTATCTCTCAATTGTAGCACTTCTATCCAGCTTCACTTAAATATGCTAACACCCAAAGCAGCTACAGAAACTATAATGGCAACTCCTGAAATCCAAGTAGTTGTAAGAAATTTACTTTTCTCTGATTCTAGCCCTGCTAAAATCGAAGACATTAGTGGGAAGTGTATGCAGTGAACATCACTACCAACCTGTAAAGCAAAGAGTGGCACTTTCGATTTTCGCTCGTCATCATTTACATAAGAGTGAAGTCTGTTTAAATGATTATACAGCCGCCCGAAAACAATACCTGCATCTACGTTCAGTCTTGACGCAATAAGCTTTATATCGATTGGCATATAGGCTTTTCCGCCACGTCCGTTTTCTTCTCCTTCCCGATAGTTGCTATACGCTTCATAATACTCTTTGTATATCGCGTCTAAAACTTTGAGGTCTGTAGGTAGCTTCATTTTTCTCCTTCAAATACTCACTATACGGTTCAAAATGGTATGTCATCATCAAAAGAGTCAAATGCTTTGTCTTTTGGTTTGGTTGGCTTTACAGCAGGCTTGGGTTTTCGAGAAGCTTTTATCTTTGCTTCATTAGCTAAAATGTACTCTTGCCCGTCAGGTGTTATAGAGTATGTGTAATACTCATACATATTGTCTGCTCGCACTTCCTTTTCAATAAGCCCTAACCGTTCCAACTTAATGACAGCAATGGAATAGAACTCTTGCGAGTTAGCATTGTTGAATATATCACTAGACATCACACCTTCAACATTGTGGAGGCCTTTTTCAAACACTTCTAATAGTAAACGTAATTCGGTTTCGCCAACTTCATAACTGAATCCGGTTTTTTAGTTTGGGCTTTAATGATTTCAATATCATCAGTAGCTAAACCTAGTCGAACAATCTCTTTTTTAACTTTGTTGCACGGCGCGCCAACTGCCTGCGTTAAGTCCTTATCTGAACGATT
The DNA here is from genome assembly GCF_000416215.1 of Pseudomonas sp. CF161. Taxonomy (NCBI): domain Bacteria; kingdom Pseudomonadati; phylum Pseudomonadota; class Gammaproteobacteria; order Pseudomonadales; family Pseudomonadaceae; genus Pseudomonas; species Pseudomonas sp. CF161. The sequence goes on along the minus strand of NZ_ATLP01000032.1, from coordinate 84,400 downwards.
ACCATCGTAGTCAGCCGGAGTTAGACCTAGCAAGTCGGTAGGAAAATGAAGGTTAATATCCCGAGGCTTAACAATAAAGCATCGTTCTTTTGTTAGCATACCGATGAAGAGACCAAGTTCGAATAGAACGTTATCTCTTGCTACAATATGGCTTTGCTCTCGAATAGTTGATATATCATCGGGAGTGAAAACGAAAATCGCAAAATCTACCGTTCGGGATTTTTCCATTAAACTGTCTATTGTATTACTGGACAGACTGAACCCGGCCTTCCAGTGCACAATTTCGGCGTCATAGTCTAGGCACTCATTGATAGCGTCAGCTACAGGCATCCCCTCAACCGAAGATGCTAAAAATACGCGGGGTTTCCTCATTTTTACCTATCCGTGTGCGTGGCGAATTGACCATTTTTTGAGCATAGCGAAATGCCTCCATCATCACCACCATGTCGCGTACATGCAGGTAAATTGGCTAGATTTTTCACTCGGATAAATAGTTTACCCAATCATGATCCGGTTGCGCCGTGGGAAGTGGCTGGCCTGGGGCCCGGTCTCCAGCGGGAACTCGGAAACCACCGCGCTGCCGCGCTCAATCATCGCCTCGGCCAGGGCCCGGTGGCGCTGTGGATAAAAATTTTCCAGGCCGGTGCCGAGCACGCCCACGGTTTGCCCGTCAACATCCAGTGCCGCCTGATGGGCCGCACCGTCAATGCCCAGAGCCAAGCCGCTGGTGATGACAAAACCGGCTCCGGCGAGGCTGCGGGAAAAAGCCCTCGCGGTGTCCATCCCGGGCTTGGACGCGCGGCGGCTGCCGACCATCGCCAACTGCGGTTTTTCCAGGATCCGAGGGTCACCCGCGACAAACAGCAGGGGTGGGGCGTCGGGCAATTGCGCGAGCAACGCCGGGTAGCCCGGCTCGCCCAACAGCAGCAAATGCTGGCCCGGACGCTCAAGCCAGGCCAATGCACGACTGGCGCCATCCCGTACTTCGGCGCTGCGCCGGGCCTCGGTACAGGCCTGGGACAACCCCAGGGCACGCCACGCACTGGCCGGCGCGCTGATGGCCTTGGAGGCCGAACCAAAGGCGTCGAGCAAGCGCTGAAAACGCCTCGGACCTAGCTCCGGCAGGCGATGCAAACGTAAACGCGCTTCCAGTTCCGCAGGGGAAACCTGGGCAGTGACAGGCTGGGTCATAGGATCATCCTTGATCGTTATAAGCGCCGCTGTGGCGGGAATAAGCTGTGGATAACTCTGTTGGTAACTTGTTGAGGAACGGCCTGCCTCAAGGGTTGCGCAGCTTGTCCTGCACTGCCAGCGAACGCGAGGCGCTGAGCACCAATCCATAGCTCAGCCGGTCATAGGTACGAAACACCATCAGCAGCCCGGCACGTTCGTCGGGAATCTTCACTTGTCCGCCGGCGACCCGGTCGCGCACGGTTTCGCCGGTCTTCATCACCGCCAGCACGTTGCCGGGTGCCAGGCCGTCCAGCCGGCCCTTGTCCAGGGTCACCACATCCATGGCACCGACCTGGGTCACGCCGCGTGGCACATCGATGATCAAGCCGTCGACGGGGCGATCCGGCGCGCTGGGCACGAAGTTCTCTGCCGCGGACGGGGCCTGGCTGGGGAACAGGCGATCCCCCGGGCGCACCTCCTGGGTGGTGCGTTGCAGGGCCAAGGTCGCCAGGTCACCGTCGAGCGCCAACACCTCGCCGCCGCCGATGTCGTCGGCATTGATGCCTAATACCTCCTGGCTCTGCGGATCGCGGTAGACCTTGCCCTGGCGGAAGATGCCATAGGCCGCAGGCAACCCCGCGTCGAAATGCCCGCGCGCGAACACCCGGTCGCCGCTGCCGGCCAGGACCCGCTCGGCATCGCCGGCAACGATATAGGGCGCCTGCTGGAAATCCTCTTCGCGCTCGATAATGCGATTGCCCAGCAGGAAACTGTCGATGGCGTGCAGTGGCAGAGCCGGTATCGCGTCCACCAGGGGCGTACGCCGTACTTGTGGGGATAACTTGAGGGTGCCGCGTGAGGTGCCGCGCTCGAGGTTGAGCTGCGGCTGGCCGGAAACCTGGACCAGGGTCAGGACATCGCCCGGATACAGCAGGTCGGGATCACCGATCTGGGCATTGGCCTGCCACAATGCCGGCCATTGCCAGGGATCACGCAGGAATTGGCCGGCGATGCTCCACAGCGTATCGCCCGCGGCCACCGTATAGCGCTGTGGATAACCCTCCCGAAGTGGCACCTGCGCCTGGGCGATCGCGGCCCAGCCCAACAGCAGCAAGGCGAGTAGTGATTTCCTCATGCGGTGAATCCCTTTATTATGTGCGTTCGCGTGAAACGCCAGAGCCTGCGCGGCTCGCTCCTCCTGCTGGAGCACGTTTTGCAACGGTAGCCCGGGTCCAGCACCTGCAAGGCCACCGACTCCGCCCTTACTTCACACGTGTAGCAATTACGCCTATGGCCATTTTAAACATCCTCGAATTCCCCGATTCGCGCCTGCGCACTATCGCCAAACCGGTGGACGTAGTGGACGACGAAGTGCGTCAGTTGGTCGACGACATGTTTGAAACAATGTATGAAGCGCCCGGCATCGGCCTGGCTGCGACTCAAGTCAACGTACACAAGCGCATCGTGGTCATGGACCTCTCCGAAGACCGCAGCGAACCTCGGGTGTTCATCAACCCCGAGTTCGAAGTCCTCACCGACGAGATGGAGCAGTACCAGGAAGGCTGCCTGTCGGTGCCGGGTTTCTACGAAAACGTCGACCGCCCGCAACGCGTCAAGATCAAGGCCCTGGACCGCGACGGCAAGCCGTATGAGCTGATCGCCGAAGGCCTGCTCGCGGTGTGCATCCAGCATGAATGCGACCACCTCAACGGCAAGTTGTTCGTTGACTACCTGTCCACGCTCAAACGTGACCGGATCAAGAAGAAGCTGGAAAAACAGCATCGCCAGAACGCTTGATGCCCTTCTTCCAAAGGCTTGCAGCAGCAAGCCTTTTTCTTTTCCGCATGTTTACCACCGAGAATTCCCATGACTGAGCCACTGCGCATCGTCTTTGCCGGCACCCCGGAATTTGCCGCCGAACACCTCAAGGCCCTGCTCGAAAGCCCGTACGAGATCGTTGCGGTCTACACCCAGCCGGACCGCCCGGCGGGGCGCGGGCAAAAACTGATGCCGAGCCCGGTCAAGCAACTGGCCCTGGAACACGACATCGTGGTGCTGCAACCGCCGACCCTGCGGGCTCCCGAAGCCCAGGCCGAACTGGCGGCGCTCAAGCCCGACCTGATGGTGGTGGTGGCTTACGGCCTGATCCTGCCGCAGGCGGTGCTGGATATTCCGCGCCTGGGCTGCATCAACAGCCACGCTTCGCTGCTGCCACGCTGGCGCGGTGCGGCGCCGATCCAGCGCGCGGTGCAAGCCGGCGACGCGATGAGCGGCGTGACCGTGATGCGCATGGAAGCCGGCCTAGACACCGGGCCGATGCTGCTCAAGGTCAGCACCCCGATCACCGCCGAAGACACCGGTGGCAGCCTGCATGACCGCCTGGCGCACATGGGCCCGCCGGCCGTGGTGCAGGCCATCGCCGGCCTGGCTGCCGGCACCTTGCACGGCGAAGTGCAGGACGACACGCTCGCCACCTACGCCCACAAGCTGAACAAGGACGAGGCGCGCATCGACTGGAGCCGCCCGGCCGTTGAGCTGGAGCGCCTGGTGCGTGCCTTCAACCCGTGGCCGATCTGCCACAGCAGCTTGAATGGCGAAGCCTTGAAAGTCCTGGCCGCGCAACGGGCTGAAGGCCAGGGCGCACCGGGTGAAATCCTCGGCGCCAGCAAGGACGGCCTGATCGTCGCCTGCGGTGAGCAGGCGCTGTGCCTGACCCGCCTGCAATTGCCCGGCGGCAAGGCCCTTAGCTTCAGTGACCTGTTCAACAGCCGCCGCGAGAAATTCGCCATCGGCACCGTCCTCGGTCACACGGTAGACGCCCAATGAACCCGCGTCTGGCCGCCGCCAAGGCCCTGGCCGCCGTGCTCAACGGCAAGGCCTCGCTCAACAGTTCGTTGCCGACCCAGCTGGACAAGGTCGAAGACCGCGACCGTGGCTTCACCCAGGACCTGGCCTTCGGCACTGCGCGCTGGCAGCCACGGCTGTCGGCGCTGGCCGCCAAGCTGCTGCAAAAGCCGTTCAAGGCCGCCGATGCCGATGTCGAGGCCCTGCTGCTGGTCGGCCTCTACCAACTGCTGTACACCCGGGTCCCGCCCCACGCCGCCATCGGCGAAACCGTGGGCTGCGCCGACAAGCTGAAAAAGCCCTGGGCCAAGGCCCTGCTCAATGCCGTGCTGCGCCGCGCCCAGCGTGAAAGCGAAGCGCTGCTGGCCGAGCTGGAACATGACCCGGTGGTGCGCACGGCTCACCCGCGCTGGCTGCAGAAGTCGCTCAAGGCGTTCTGGCCCGAGCAGTGGGAAGCCATCTGCGCGGCGAATAACGCGCACCCGCCGATGATCCTGCGGGTCAACCGCCGTCACCATTCCCGTGATGCCTACCTCGGGCTGCTGAGCGCCGCCGGCGTGGCGGCCACGCCTTGCGTGTACAGCCAGGACGGCATTGTCCTCGACGCCGCCGCCGATGTGCGCGGCCTGCCGGGCTTTGCCGAAGGCTGGATCAGCGTGCAGGACGAAGCCGCGCAACTGGCCGCCGACCTGCTGGACCTGGCCCCCGGGCAACGGGTGCTGGACGCCTGCTGCGCACCGGGCGGCAAGACCTGCCACATCCTTGAAGTCGAGCCCAAGCTGGCTGGCGTGGTGGCCGTCGACCTGGAAGCCAAGCGCCTGGTGCGCGTGCGGGAAAACCTCGAACGCCTGGGGCTGGCCGCCGAACTGATCGCCGCCGATGGCCGCGACACCCAGGCCTGGTGGGACGGCAAGCCGTTCCAGCGGATCCTGCTGGACGCGCCATGCTCGGCCACCGGGGTCATCCGCCGCCACCCGGACATCAAACTCACCCGCCAAGCCGACGACATCGCCGCCCTCGCACATCTGCAAGGCGAGCTGCTGGACGCGCTGTGGCCAACCCTCGAGGTCGGCGGGATCCTGCTCTATGCCACCTGTTCGACCCTGCCTACCGAGAACACCGAGGTGATCGAAGCGTTCCTGGGGCGCACCCCGGGTGCTCGCGAATTGGACATCGCCGGGCAAAACGGGCAGCCTGCGGCCGGCTTGAAGCAAGCCCACGGTCGCCAGTTGCTGGCTCAGCAAGGCGGCCATGACGGGTTCTACTACGCCAAGCTGATCAAGATCGCCGCCGCGCGCGGTTAACCGGGTTTAAGGGAGTGACTGGATGAAGATCATCATCCTCGGCGCAGGGCAGGTGGGTGGCACCCTGGCGGAACACTTGGCCAGCGAAGCCAACGACATCACCGTGGTCGACACCGACGGCGAACGCCTGCGCGACCTCGGCGACCGCCTGGACATCCGCACCGTGCAGGGCCGCGCCTCGTTCCCGACGGTGCTGCGCCAGGCCGGTGCCGATGACGCCGACATGCTGGTGGCGGTGACCAACAGCGACGAGACCAACATGGTCGCCTGCCAGGTCGCCCACACCCTGTTCCACACCCCGACCAAGATCGCCCGGGTGCGCGAAGCCGCGTACCTGACCCGCGCCGGCCTGTTCGACAACGACGCGATCCCGGTGGACGTGCTGATCAGCCCCGAGCAGGTGGTGACCAACTACATCAAGCGCCTGATCGAACACCCCGGCGCCCTGCAAGTGATCGACTTCGCCGAAGGCAAGGCGCAGCTGGTGGCGGTCAAGGCCTACTACGGCGGCCCGCTGGTGGGCCAGCAACTGCGCCAGTTGCGTGAGCACATGCCGAACGTCGATACCCGGGTGGCGGCGATCTTCCGTCGTGACCGGCCGATCATGCCCAAGGGCGACACGGTGATCGAGGCCGACGACGAGGTGTTCTTCATCGCCGCCAAGGCCCACATCCGCGCAGTGATGAGCGAGATGCGCCGCCTGGACGAATCCTACAAGCGCATCGTCATCGCCGGCGGCGGGCAGATCGGCGAGCGCCTGGCCGAGGCCATCGAAAGCCGCTACCAGGTGAAGATCATCGAGATGAACCCGGCGCGCTGCCGCTACCTCTCGGACACCCTGGACAGCACCGTGGTGCTGCAGGGCAGCGCCTCGGACCGCGACCTGCTGCTGGAAGAGAACATCGCCGACGCCGATATCTTCCTGGCCCTGACCAACGACGACGAAGCCAACATCATGTCGTCGCTGCTGGCCAAGCGCCTGGGGGCAAAGAAGGTGATGACCATCATCAACAACCCGGCCTACGTCGACCTGATCCAGGGCGGCGATATCGACATCGCCATCAGCCCGCAGCTGGCCACCATCGGCACCCTGCTGGCCCACGTGCGCCGCGGCGATATCGTCAGCGTGCACTCCCTGCGCCGGGGGGCGGCGGAGGCGATCGAGGCCATCGCCCATGGCGACGCCAAGTCGAGCAAGGTGATCGGGCGCGCCATCGAGAACATCGGCCTGCCGCCGGGCACCACCATTGGCGCGATCATTCGCGATGAAGAAGTGCTGATCGCCCACGACGACACGGTGATCGAGGCCGGCGACCACGTGATCCTGTTCCTTGTGGATAAAAAGCACATCCGCGACGTCGAAAAACTGTTCCACGTCGGCCTGAGCTTCTTCTAACCCCGCGCGCGCCTGTGGCGGCTGCCCCAGGCTCGGGCGCGTTGCCCCATGTGCGGTGCTTCTTGCACCGCCAACACTCTCCACAGGACCCAAGACCATGCTCGATTCCCTGGAAAAAATGCTCGCCAAGGGTGTGGATAACGCCCTGTTGCGCTTCGGCCTGGGCAAGGGCTACCTGGACCTCGGCGAACCCGCCAAAGCCGCCGAGCACCTGCAACGTTGCGTGGCCTTCGACCCCAAGTACTCGGCGGCGTGGAAGCTCCTGGGCAAGGCCTTCCTGGCCCAGGCCGACTACCCGGCCGCACGCCAGGCCTGGGAACAGGGCCTGGAAGCCGCCCGTGGCCATGGCGACAAGCAGGCAGAAAAGGAAATGACCGTCTTCCTCAAAAAGCTCGAGCGCCAGTCCCAGGCGTAAATCCCCGCTCCTCAACCCTGTAGCCACTGCCGCGGATGCGGCGGTTGGAGGGGTCAGAGATAGCGCAGCGCAATGCCTTGCGCGTCGACCTGCACCACTTCCATGCGCACTCGCGGCGCGATGACCGGCAAGCCCTGGACCTGTCCATAGACCACCGCGCCCTTGGGCAGGGCGGCCAGGATCGGGTTTTGCACATACACGCCGCTGGACGACAGGTTGCGCGTCTGCCCCAGGCACTCGCCGAAGCTTTCGTGCTGGATGGTGATGCGGAAGGATTTACGCTGATCGGACATCTGTTGCGCCCTTGCTCGTCAGGTGTGGATAACTTCAGGCATGAAGTTATCCACAGATCATGCCAGCTCTTGTCAGTACCAGCGCTCTTCGCCGGGCGGACGTTTCTTGAAGCGTTTCATGCTCCACATGTACTGGCTCGGATACGCCGCCACGTAGCGCTCCACCACCTGGCTCATGGCCGCGCAGGACACCTGGGTGTCGGTGCTGTACATCGCTTCGGGTGCCGCTTCGAGGATCACCTTGTAGCCTGAACCGTCAGGCAGGCGCAGGGCGTGCAGGAACACCCCCACCGCCTTGCCGCCGGCCAGCATATTCGGCACGAACTTACTGGTCAGCGCCTGGGTGGCGAAGAAGGGCACGAAGATCCCGGCGGATTCAGCCGGTTCCGGGTCGGCGGGAATCCCCACTGCCCCCCCTTTGCGCACTTCCTTGATGACACTGAGGATGCCTTCCTTGGTGGACGCGGCAACGCGGTTGCCCAACTGCACCCGCTGCTTGCGCAGCAGATCGTCCACCGCCTTGAGCTTGGGCGGACGGTAGAAAATGATCGGTTTGCACTGGTTGCAGTAGAAGTGGTTGAGCACTTCCCAGTTGCCCAGGTGGCTGGTGATGCCGACCACGCCCTTGCCCGAGGCCAGGGCCTCCTTCAGCACCTCCAGGCCCTGAACTTCACGCACCAGGTCGATGGAGCGCTGGGCCGGCCAGATCCAGGCGCAGGCGCTTTCGGTCAGGGACTTGCCGATGTCTTTCAGGCTCTGTCCCACCAAACGCTCGCGTTCGGCGGGGTCCATGTCGGGGAAGCACTTGGCCAGGTTGATCCGCACCACATCGCGGGAACGGTTGGGGGTTTTCCACATGATCCAGCCGATGGCCGAACCGACGGCCTGCACTGCGCGCCACGGCAGCAGGGCAAACAACCGCAGAGCGCCCACCAGCAGGGCGCCTTTGAACTTATCCACACGTGACTCCTGAGCTGTTGGTCATGACCTAGTCGCAGCCGGCTATTCTAACCGCGCGTTGGCGAGGATGGCGTAGCGATCACAGTCACGGGTGTGGTCCATGACCATGCCCGAGGCCTGCATCAAGGCATAACAGATGGTCGGTCCGACGAACGTGAAGCCGGCTTTCTGCAGGCCCTTGCTCATCGCCTGGGCCTCGGGCGTGACCGCCGGCACTTCACTGCGGTCCTTGAAATGATTGACTTTGGGCACCCCGCCGACAAACGACCAGAGCAGGCCCACCGGGTCTTCCAGCTCCAGCCAGGCCTGGGCATTGCGCCGCGCGGCGTTGAGTTTGAGACGGTTGCGGATGATCCCGGGGTCGAGCATCAGCTCGTCGATTTCGGCATCGCTCATCTGCGCCACCCGCTGCACATCGAAGCCGAACAGCACCTGGCGATAGCGCTCGCGCTTCTTCAAAACGGTGATCCATGACAGCCCGGCCTGGAACCCTTCGAGCAATAACAACTCGAACAAGCGCTGCGCATCGCGTAGCGGCACGCCCCACTCCTGATCGTGATAAGCCATGTACAGCGGATCATCGGAACACCAAAAGCAGCGTGGCATAAGGCTCCAGGGGGCGTGCGCACGACCGAATCGGGTATACTCCCGCTCCTTAAATCGCAGCCCAAGTAACAGGTGAATTTCGTGAGCCAGCCTACGCCAGCCGTGCGTACCTTCCAAGACTTGATCCTCGCCCTCCAGCAATACTGGGCCGAGCAAGGTTGTGTGGTACTTCAGCCCTACGATATGGAAGTAGGCGCCGGCACTTTCCACACCGCTACCTTCCTGCGGGCTATCGGCCCGGAAACCTGGAACGCCGCTTATGTGCAGCCCAGTCGTCGCCCGACTGACGGCCGCTACGGCGAAAACCCCAACCGCTTGCAGCACTACTACCAGTTCCAGGTGGTATTGAAGCCCAACCCGGACAACTTCCAGGAGCTGTACCTGGGTTCGTTGAAGCACGTGGGCCTGGACCCACTGGTGCACGACATCCGTTTCGTCGAAGACAACTGGGAGTCGCCAACCCTCGGCGCCTGGGGCCTGGGCTGGGAAGTCTGGCTCAACGGCATGGAAGTCACCCAGTTCACCTACTTCCAGCAAGCCGGCGGCATCGAGTGCTACCCGGTCACCGGCGAAATCACCTACGGCCTGGAACGCCTGGCCATGTACCTGCAGGGCGTGGACTCGGTGTACGACCTGGTCTGGGCCGACGGCCCGTTCGGCAAGGTGACCTATGGCGATGTGTTCCACCAGAACGAAGTGGAGCAGTCGACCTACAACTTCGAACACGCCAACGTCGAGAAGCTGTTCGAACTGTTCGACTTCTATGAAAGCGAGGCCAAGCGCCTGATCGAGCTGGATCAGCCGCTGCCGTTGCCGAGCTACGAAATGGTGTTGAAGGCTTCCCATACCTTCAACCTGCTGGACGCCCGCCGTGCCATCTCGGTAACCGCGCGCCAGCAATACATTCTGCGAGTGCGCACCCTGGCGCGTTCCGTTGCGCAAGCCTACCTGCTGGCCCGTGCCAAGCTGGGCTTCCCGATGGCGACCCCGGACCTGCGTGACGAAGTGTTGGCTAAGCTGGAGGCGGCACAATGAGTGCGCAAGATTTCCTGGTTGAACTGGGCACTGAAGAACTGCCACCCAAGGCCCTGAATACCCTGGCCGAAGCCTTCCTGGCCGGCATCGAGAAAGGCCTGCAGGCCGCTGGCCTGGGCTTTGAAGCCAAACAGGTCTACGCCGCGCCACGGCGCCTGGCGGTCCTGATCACCGCGCTGGCCACCCAGCAGCCCGATCGCAGCATCAACCTCGACGGCCCGCCACGCCAAGCGGCGTTCGACGCTGAAGGCAACCCGACCCAGGCGGCCCTGGGTTTCGCCAAGAAATGCGGCGTCGAGCTCAGCGAGATCGACCAGAGCGGCCCGAAACTGCGCTACAGCCAGAGCATCAAGGGCAAGCCGACCGCCAGCCTGCTGCCGACCATCGTCGAAGACTCGCTGAACGACCTGCCAATCCCCAAGCGCATGCGCTGGGGTGCCCGCAAAGAAGAGTTCGTGCGTCCGACCCAATGGCTGGTGATGCTGCTGGGTGACCAGGTCATCGATTGCACCATCCTGGCCCAGAAAGCCGGCCGTGAATCCCGTGGCCACCGTTTCCATCACCCGGAAACCGTGCGCATCAGCTCGCCGGCCAGCTACCTCGACGACCTGCGCGGCGCCTATGTGCTGGCAGACGCCAACGAGCGTCGCGCGCTGATCAGCAAGCGCACCGAAGAGCTGGCGCGCCTGCAGGAAGGCACAGCCATCGTGCCGCCAGCTTTGCTCGATGAAGTGACCGCCCTGGTCGAATGGCCAGTGCCGCTGGTGTGCTCGTTCGAAGAACGCTTCCTCGACGTGCCGCAAGAAGCCCTGATCATCACCATGCAGGACAACCAGAAGTACTTCTGCCTGCTGGACGTCGACGGCAAATTGCTGCCGCGCTTCATCACCGTGGCCAACATTGAAAGCAAGGACCCGCAGCAGATCATCGCCGGTAACGAGAAAGTCGTTCGTCCGCGCCTGACCGATGCCGAGTTCTTCTTCAAGCAGGACAAAAAGCAGAAGCTCGAAGACTTCAACCTGCGCCTGCAGAACGTGGTCTTCCAGGAAAAACTCGGCAGCGTCTACGACAAGGCCGAGCGGGTTTCCAAGCTGGCCGCCTTCATCGCCCCACGCATCGGTGGCGACGCCCAGCGCGCGGCCCGTGCCGGCCTGCTGTCCAAGTGCGACCTGGCCACCGAAATGGTCGGCGAGTTCCCGGAGATGCAAGGCGTCGCCGGCTACTACTACGCCCTCAATGACGGCGAGCCGGAAGATGTGGCCCTGGCGCTGAACGAGCAGTACATGCCCCGTGGCGCCGGCGCGGCCGAACTGCCGAGCACCCTGACCGGTGCGGCGGTGGCCATCGCCGACAAGCTCGACACCCTGGTGGGGATCTTCGGCATCGGCATGCTCCCGACCGGCAGCAAGGACCCCTACGCCTTGCGCCGTGCGGCCCTGGGCGTGCTGCGCATCCTGATCGACAAAAAGCTCGACCTCGACCTGACCGAAGCCGTGGCCTTCGCCGTCAACGCTTTCGGCAGCAAGATCAAGACCGCCGGCCTGGCCGACCAGGTGCTGGAATTCGTCTTCGATCGCCTGCGTGCGCGTTATGAAGATGAAGGCGTGGACGTGGCCACCTACCTCTCGGTGCGCGCACTGAAGCCGGGCTCGGCGCTGGATTTCGACCAGCGCGTCCAAGCCGTGCAGGCCTTCCGCAAACTGCCGGAAGCCGCCGCACTGGCCGCCGTGAACAAGCGTGTATCGAACCTGCTGAGCAAGGTCGAAGGCAGCGTGCCGAGCACCGTGGAAGCCAAGTACTTCGACAACGCCAACGAGTTCTCCCTGTATTCGGCAATCCAGCAAGCGGATCAAGCGGTGCAGCCAATGGCTGCCGCACGTCAGTACAGTGAGACCCTGGCCCGCCTGGCCGCCTTGCGCGAGCCGGTGGATGCGTTCTTCGAAGCGGTGATGGTCAACGCTGAAGACGCCAACGTGCGAGCCAACCGCTATGCGCTGCTGGCGCGTCTGCGGGGCTTGTTCCTGGGCGTTGCCGACATCTCGCTGCTGGGCTGAGGGGCTGCTGGTGAAACTGCTGATTCTCGATCGGGACGGGGTGATCAACTACGACTCCGACGCTTACATCAAGTCGGTGGAGGAGTGGCACCCACTCCCCGGATCGATCGCGGCCATCGCGCAGTTGAGCAAGGCCGGCTGGACGGTAGCGGTCGCTACCAACCAGTCGGGCATCGCTCGCGGCTACTACGATATCGCCACCCTCGACGCCATGCATGAGCGCCTGCGGGCGCTGGTGGCCGAGCAGGGTGGCGAGGTCGGGCTGATCGTCTACTGCCCCCACGGTCCCGATGAGGGGTGCGCCTGTCGCAAACCCAAGCCGGGAATGCTGCACGCCATTGCCGAGCACTATCAGGTGCCCCTGGCCGGTCTATGGTTTGTTGGCGACAGTCTCGGTGACCTGGAAGCGGCCAAGGCCGTCGACTCTCAGCCAGTTTTGGTAAAAACCGGGAAAGGCACAAAGACCCAGGGCTTGAACCTGCCGGTTGGCACCTTGATTTTTGACGACCTGGCGGCTGTTGCCGCTGAACTTATCCACCACTAAAGCTCTTCTGAAATCCTGATCAAGGACTGTTCGGGGGTGCGCTTTTAATAGGCGGGCAGTGCCCGCAACGGTAAATGCCGCTATGTCGATCGTGCAGGCCATCAGAACTTTTTTCTTTTACCTGCTGCTGGGCACCAGCTCGTTGCTGTGGTGTTCCCTGAGCTTTTTTATCGCGCCTTTTTTGCCGTTCAAGGCGCGCTACCGCTTTATCAACGTTTACTGGTGCCGCTGCGCGTTGTGGCTGACCAAGGTGTTTCTCGACATCCGTTTTGAAGTCAAAGGCGCCGAAAACATCCCGGACCGCCCCTGCGTGATTCAGTCGAACCACCAGAGCACCTGGGAGACGTTTTTTCTCTCGGCCTACTTCGAACCTCTGAGCCAGGTGCTCAAGCGCGAGTTGCTGTTTGTGCCGTTCTTCGGCTGGGCCATGGCCATGCTGCGCCCGATCGCCATCGACCGCGACAACCCCAAGGCCGCATTGAAAGTGGTCGCCAAGAAGGGCGATGAACTGCTCAAGGATAACGTCTGGGTACTGATTTTCCCCGAGGGCACCCGGGTGCCCTTCGGCCAGATCGGCAAATTTTCCCGCAGTGGCAGCGCCCTGGCGGTGAATGCCAACTTGCCGGTACTGCCGATTGCCCACAACGCGGGCAAGTTCTGGCCGAAGGCCGGTTGGGCCAAGCGCTCCGGCACCATCACCGTGGTGATTGGCGAGCCGATGTACGCCGAAGGCTCGGGACCACGGGCCATTGCCACCCTGAACGACCGGGTCCAGGCCTGGAACGAACAGGCACAACGGGACATGGGTTCGCTGCCGCCTGTGAGTGCCGAAGCGGAGTCGCTGGCGTCCTGAGTATCTGTGGATAACCTGTGTACGGTTTTCTGTCTTATTGGCGAAATAGCTTCGTAAATTTATGATTTATATACATATTTCCGAAGCTCATAAAACGCCGAAAAACGTGCATAAGTTTTTCGAAGCCCCTCGCTGGTGGTGAACGCGCGAGGCGGCGCTGGGGCTGTAAGGCGCCGTCCAAACACCTGACACCCCACGGCAGCCCTTGCGGCCAGCGCAGCCTGGCGGCAGCGGCGGGTTACTCTTCCAGCAGGGGCAGTTGCAGGGTGAAGGTCGAGCCTTGCTCCAGTTGGCTGCGGCAGAAGATCCGCCCCTGATGGCGCTCCGCCACGGCCTTGACCATCGACAACCCCAGCCCCAGCCCATCGATACCCTGGGCCGAAGAAAACCTCTGGTACTGACCAAACAGCTGCGGCAGATCCTGGGCGGCGATGCCTTTGCCCTGGTCGCTGATCTCACAGTTCAGCCAGCCCTCGCGGCAACTGACATGCACACTCACCACAGAGCCCTCGGGGCTGTACTTGATGGCGTTCTCCAGCAGATTGAACAACGCCCGCGTGAGCAGGGACTGATCAGCCAGGACCATGCCTTCGGCATCTTCGTCGAGGTCATGGACCAGGGTGATGCGCTTCAACTGGGCAATGGTCGCCGCCAGGTCGAACGCATCCAGCACCAGCATCGCGAAAATGCTCGGCTGAAACTGATAAGCCTCGGACTCGGCCTTGGCCAACTGCACAAAGGCTTCGGTCAGGCCCAGCGCGCGGCGTACCTGCTGTTCGATCTGCTGGTACACCGGGTTCTCGCCGGGCGTCTGATGGCGCTGCACATCGAGCAAGGCCAGGATCGCCGAATGCGGTGCGCGCAAGTCATGGGATAGAAACCGCAGCAGCACCGCGCGCTGCTGCTCGGCATCGCGCTCGACGCTGAGGTCGGTGAAGCTCAGCAGCCAGCCGATCGGTGTGTCGCTGTCAGCCGGCAGCAACGGGGCCCGATCCAGGCGCAGGCTGCGCTCCTGGGTATCGCGAAACTCCAGGCACTGCAGTTGCGACAGGTCAGGCGACGCACCCTGTGGATAACCCAGCTCCGCCAACTGGGCGAGCAGTGCAGTGCCCAGCAGCGGGCTGGCGAACAGTTCGCGGGCCTTGCGATTGGCCAGCAGGATCCTGCCATCGGGGTTGCTGATCAGCGTCGCCACCGGCAGGTACTCCAGGCCATCGGCGATAAACCGGCGAGTGTCGCGGGTGCGGCTCATGGCCTGCTCCAGGGCGACAATCTGTCCCTGCAATACATCGCCGGCCGCGACCGGGGTATGGCGGCGCTCGGGCAGGACCTTGGGTTCGCTGTCCAGGCGCGCCAGCTCCCAGCCGAAATAGGCCAGGATCACGCTCAGGCGCCGCCAGTTCCAGATCAGGTACGCCAGCAGCATCCCCAGCAGACTGGCTGCAGGCGACCACCAGCCGCCCGCCCGCAGCAGCAGGGCCGATCCCAGCAATGCCAGGCCCATGCACCCCAGGGTCAACCACAACGCATGGCGTGGGCGCCACAGCAGCAGGCCGAGCAGGGCGGCCACCAGGGCCACGGAGAGCAGGGTCGCCGGCCAGTTGCCCAGCGCCACGATACTGCGCTGCTGCAATAGACCATTAAGCAGGTTGGCCTGGATCTCGATGCCGGGTGTGGTCCCCAGGCTGGCCGACTGCGGCGTGACATAGCGATCGCCCAGGCCCGGGGCGGTGGAGCCGATCAGGATCAGGCGTTCACGCAGCAACTCCGGCGGCACGTCGCCACGCAGCACGCTGACATAAGGCACGCTGGGAAAACCGACCGCCGCGCTGATAAAGGGAATCCGCACCTCATGGGCCCGCAGCCAGCCCTGGGCCAGCTGTGGCTCGGCAGAGCCGGGCAGGGTTGCAGACGACTCGGCCGGCCGCGTCATTTCATACAGCAGCCAGGCCAGTTGCGCCTTGGGGCTCTGCGCCGAGCCTTCACGTAAATACACGCTGCGCACAATGCCATCGGCATCGGCCTGGGCATTGATATGCCCCACGGCCCTGGCACAGTCGCGCAACGCAGCCACCGGCTCGATCTCACCCAGGGGTTGCCCATAGCGGGCGACGCTTTCGCGCAGCAACGGCAACAGCACATTGCCCGAGCGGCACAGGGCCTGGGCCAGGCGCACG
This sequence comes from Pseudomonas sp. CF161, assembly GCF_000416215.1. Taxonomy (NCBI): domain Bacteria; kingdom Pseudomonadati; phylum Pseudomonadota; class Gammaproteobacteria; order Pseudomonadales; family Pseudomonadaceae; genus Pseudomonas; species Pseudomonas sp. CF161. Next base: position 68,746 of record NZ_ATLP01000032.1, on the reverse strand, counting down.
TCGTTATCCGGCTGGCTGTCGGGCTCGCTGAAAATCACATCGAACAGCACGCCCCGAACCTCGGCCTCGCGCAAGCGGTCCAGCAGATCGGCATGCAGCGAGCGCGGCCAGGGCCATCGGCCGAGCTGTTGCAGGCTGTAGTCGTCGATGGTGACGATCAGGATTCGCGGGTCGACGGGCAGGGGGCTGAGCCGGTTCAGGCTGTCGTACAGCAGGTTGTTCAGCGCCAGCCCCGGGGTCAGGGACAACAGGGCGGTCAAGGGCAGCAGGATCAGGCTGACCCAGAGCCATTCCCGGACCAGGCCGCGAAACAGGCGCTGGGCCTGGGTCGGCTCCCGACCTTCCACACGGCGCCAGTGCTTCATCGGCAGCAGGCCGCAGGCTTATTGAACATTGCTGGTGCGCGGGTAATAGAAAATGTCATACACCGCCGTCTCGCCCTCCAGCCCGTGTTCATCGAAAGCCGAGAGGCGCACATGGTAGAAAAACGCCTTCAGGCCGCTGAAATTGACCTCGGGGGTGCTGGAAAACTGCTCCTGCTTGATGTTCAGGAATTCCTTGTCGGTCGCCACCTGGGCACGGTAGCGACTGGCACCCGGCAAGGGTTTGAAGATCAACTGCCAGACCGGCGCGCTGCCTGTCTGTCCGGCCTGGCCCAGCAGTCGCGGCGCCGGCAGCAGGTCGATCGGGGTCAGGGTGCCTTGTTTCTGAATGCGCAGGCCCTGGCGGGCCATGACCTGCACCTCGCCGGGGAGCGGGCCGAGCGGTTTATCCACAGGCTTGTTCTTGCCCGGTTTTTTAGCCTTGGGCAAATCATCCTCGCGACTCACCGCCACCTGCCCATTGAGCACCTCGACCAACGCCTGCTGATCGTCATTGCGCACGCGGAAATGGGTACCGCGTACACCCAGGACCCCTACTGGCGTGAGGATCTGGAAGCGATCGTGATCGCTGCTGCGCTTGATCACATAGGATTCGATCTGGCCCTGTTCCAGGCTGACCTGGGGCACCGCGTACTCCTGGTTCAGGCGCAGGGTGATCTTCGAGCTGGAGGGCAGCACCACCCGCGAACCGTCCCCCAGCGAGAGGCTGACGAAAGCTGAAGGCGAGGTCTTCACCCCCTCCTGCTCATCAATATTCATGCCCTCTTCGAGGAGGGTTTCCCGGCCCTGGGCATCCACCTTCCAGGCTTCGCCCGTCAGATGCTCCACCGTTGCCGGCAAGGGCTGGCCGCGGCATTGCAGGTTGTCATCGATATAGGGCAAACGCCGAGGTGCGGCGTCGGCGTCCATCAGCGGCAGGAGCAGACAGCCGAGCACTCCACTCAGAACCAGCAGGCGACGGCCCGGGAAAGGCCAGGATAACGTGGGCTGCAAAGGGGTCGTTTGATTCATGGAGTGTGCTTGGACCTGTGACAAACCGACGGGTAAACCCTGTTATCGAACCTGTGCACCATACCTGAGGCCGATCCTGAGCCGATAGATTCCCTTTCAATCGCCAGCCAACGCGCGAGCGCAGGGAGAAGTGCGTGGCCGATCCAGTCATGCCGACACGGGGGGAGGGTGACACTTCCGTGTGTCGGCACCGAGGCGACAGATCGCCCGGTGATCATCCTGAGGAGGCACTCCTTTTATTCCCCTTCAACACGGCTTGCGAACAACCCGTGCCCCGCCAGCCTGGCGGTTGACACTCCCTGTGTCGGAGCACTTCCTGATGCCCCGTGTGCCACTCAGCGAGTAGGAATCTACCGTCCCCAAGGCTCGGCTGGCCGATTTGCAAGATTTGTTCAGAATCCTTCGGGCCTAGAACACCCAGCGTTGCTGCTCCTGGTGCAAGGCACTTTGCTCGACGTAATGCAGGGTACTGGGCGCCACCTGGGTCGAATCAGCAAAGGCGGTGACACTGGCGCTCCCCTGCGGGCTGCGCTGAGCCGGCAGTTGCCCGTGGTGGGCGCTGGCGGGCGACAACACCGTCGACCCCAGGCTGAGATAGACCGCCAACACCAGGGCAGCGCAACACCCAAGATCCTTACCCTGCACCGCCCTCACCAGCAGCCCACGGCTTGTACGAAACATCTTCCCCATGATCCTTTTCCTTGCGGGTTGCAGTCGGTATGGTTCTGCTGCACGGCAGGCAGTGACAGTGCTCCTGTCGCCTACCGGCTATTTGACATCAGCGTACCGAGCCCGCAATCGCGTCAGAGCAAATCGCCATAATTGTTCAGATTCACCTTGGCGGCCTAAACTCACCTCCACTCAGACGCCGTAAAAAACGGCCACAGTGCTCCCCCTGCAATCAAGGAACTGCCCCGCATGCGTGTCGCAATACTGGATGACGAGCCCGCCGAACTGGCCCGGGTGGAACAGACACTGCGACAGATCCCCGGGCCGGGGGACCAGCCCTGGACCCTGCACAGCTTCGAACGGGGCGAGGACCTGCTGCGCCAGCTGCGTCGAGAGACCTTCGACCTGCTGGTGCTCGACTGGCAACTGCCCGACCTCAGCGGCCTGTCATTGCTGCGCTGGACCCGCGAACACATGGAAGCGCCGCCGGCCGCGATCATGCTCACCAGCCGGGATGCCGAAAGCGATATCGTCCAGGCGCTGAATGCCGGGGCCGACGATTACGTCAGCAAACCCTTCCGCCCCAACGAGCTCAAGGCTCGGGTCATGGCGGTACTGCGTCGCCACGGGTTGCAACGCAGCAACGCCACCGAAGTGCTGAGCTTCAATGACCTGACCTTCGATGATGCGGAGCTGACCGTGACCCGGGCAGGTCACCCCATCAGCCTGACCGACCGCGAATACCGCCTGGCGCGCTGCCTGTTCGACAACCTGGGGCGACCGCTGTCGCGGGAGTACCTGTACCAGCGTTTCTGGACCCACGAAGAGATCGTGTCCTCACGGCCCCTGGACACCCACATCTACCGCCTGCGCAACAAATTGGGGCTGACCACGGACCGAGGCTGGCAGTTGCTGACCATCTACGGTTACGGCTACCGCCTGGAAAGCGTCGCGTCGCCTGGCGAGCAGGGCAACTGACTGCTGGCCGTTAATAGCGGCTTGATATCATTGCGGGTCCTGCCAGACGTCTTCATAACCGGCTCGGTCGATGATGAAACGCGTCCCGCTCGGCAGGTACAGGTAATCGATCACCTCCGGCAACAGCTCGACCAGGTGCTCGGCGCACAGCGGCTGGTAGAAATCCACGGCGGTGGAATGTTCACCGCAGTGGAAAAACCAACTGACCGTGCCGTTCTCCGGCAACTCGACCCGGGTGCCGTAGATGGGCGACTGCGCAAGGGAGCCAGAGGCCAGTGCAATCATCGGCTCCGGCGCCTGGGGAGCGAGGTCGTAGCGTTCACAGATAAGCTGCTGTCGTTCGTTCATTGGCCCAGCCATCAAGGGGAAAAAGGGAGAGTCCTGCCCAACGCAAAGACCTGTTCGAGTGCCACTTCGTCATCGCTGTCACCGTCTTCGAAACACCTGAAACGACGCCCCCGCAGCGCCGGCTCCAGGCACTCGTGCAACGCCGCGGTCCGGAACAGCAACTCCATCCACAGCGTCTGCTCGCTCTCGAAGGTCAGGCGCAGATCATAGTCGGCGCTGCTGCCCAGGCCAGGGTCCTTGAACTCGATCACCTGCTCGGCGGCCCACACACAATCCGCACCGCTGCGCAGTTGATCCATGGCCTGCCGCGCGTCCAGCGGCTCATCGAACACCAGGCGATATTCGTAGCTCATGCTCGTCTTCACTCCGTTCGCGGTCAGCTATCCAGCCACCAATTGAGCAAGGTCTCGTCATTGGTGTCATCGAGGTTTTTATAGATGTTGGCGTAGTACCACTCGATGCCCGTGGTCTCGCGGAAGCGGTTGAAGAACAGGGCGATGTTGTCCATGCCGTTTCGCGCCGGCACCGACAATGTCAGATTGCCCTTATAGCGCCCGTCGAGCATGCCGCCCAATTCGGTCGCCACATCCGCCGCCAGGGCGATGATGTGTTCTTCAGGGATGTGATCCGAATAAATGTGGATGCAGAAGTTGCCGCCCCGCTTGAGCACCACGGCGGGGGCCTGCGGATCCTTGATCGAAATAATGTCGCCCTTGGCCAGGTTCAGCGTCAGCCCCGGTGAGTAGAGTATCTCGTAACTGTACTCATCGATCCGCCGTACATGCAGCGGCTCATAGACCGGGCCATGGTCATTCTGCCCCGCGACGACCCGAATCGATATTTCCTGGTTTTCATCATCCATAACACATTTCCGAGCGATTACTGTTTTTACAAAGGGTGAGAGGAGCCGAGCGGGCTCAGCCGCGGATCGGGGTCAACTGCTCGGCAAACACGTCTCGAAGCGCCTGTTCGATGGCCGGATCGTCTTGCAGCTCAGGTGCCAGCAACAGCACCAACTGGTCCAGGCCCGCACACCAGGTGACGGAGCTGGCCATGCTGAAAATGATGCGGTCCTGTTCGATACGCACGTGTGCAACCCCGCCATAGCCGGAGAGGGCAGGGCTGGAGATTTCGAGGTGGTAGGTGTCCTGGCTCAGGGCGGCGTCCTGTTCGTCGCACTCGGTGCTGCGTTGCAACAACAGGTAGTGCTCGGGCTCATCGGCGGCATCGGCAAAAGCCACAAGCCATACATCGTCTTCCAGGGTTGCGCTGAAAAAACTGGCAGGCCATTCAACAGTCATGCTTGAACCTCAAGTGAAGCCAGTGAAGAGCACTCCGTCATGCGCGCAGGCTCAATGGCCCCGTGCTGCAAACAGGCATCTTCATAGGCGATATGTTGGTCGTCGGTGATGGAGGACAGGTAGTGGTCGATTGCGCAAAAACTGACCTCGGGCGCGATGTCCACAGTGAACAGCGACAGGCCCCGGGTAACCGTACACCTGGCGCCGAGGCTGCGCAGGTGCTGCACGATGCTCGCGCGCTCTGACTCGCGCTCGGCATAAACCCGCAGCGTCGAGTGCCCGGATCGCCGCACCACGCGGGTAGCGAACAGCTCATGGGCATCGGCGCGAGTCAGCACCCAGTCCCCCTTGCTCACGCCGTAGAGATAGTAGGGCGTGTTGTCCAACTCGTAGACACCTGCGCCCCGTTGGATGCCCCACAGCGATTCATACTCCACTGGTGGGTAACCGTCGGCGTCGAGGGTGAGTTTGAAAATGATCTTGTGAAACTGTGCTGTCGAGTTATCCATTCCATCTCACAGAGGCGCCGCCATGGGCCTCACGAATTGTCCGTAAAAGAAGTGTTCCTCGAAGGAGAATATGACCTCTGCACTACCCGGCATAACCAGGGCCGTATTCTCGTCGGACGGATAGAAAAAGTCGTCCCAGCATTTTATAAAAATATCCCTGGGCACCTGCGCCGCGCAGCGTCTGCCCCAGAACAGCCAGAGTAGCTCTGCCTCCGGGCTTAGCCGTCGCTCGAAGAACAACGACGACTCTGCCCGCCGAGCAAAATCCACTGTGGTTTTTTCATGGCATTGAAACAGGCTGGGCAGCTCATTGATAAGGCTGGGCACCGGAATGAACCGCTCCCATAGCGCCTGTGACGCTGCCTGATCAAACAGCACGACTCGCTGTTTGTCGTCCGCACTCAAACCACAATCCGCGGCATTGAAACGCCAGGCGATGGGGTAGCGTGCTTCATCGAATAGGTGGCTGCTTGTACCTGCCAAGGTCTATGTCCTTATTGTCCAGTTAGCCTTCCACTTCCCAAGCCAGATCGGGATCGGCCGAACCATAGGCCGAGAAATAAGCCAGGGCCTGCCTCGCTCGCTCTTTAGCCACACACTGATGCCGAGGGTAACTGCCGGACTGGCCGCCCGCGACCAATTCAACCTGCTGATCGTCAGGACTGTCTGCACTGAGCAGGGTCTGCAACGATTGGTCGACGTCCTGGGCGATAAAGACCACATACTGATCGGCCGCACCGCCCCCGATATGCATCAGGGTCTCGTCGCTGAAGAGAAAAACCGTCGAACTGAAAGCCTTTCCGTCCAGGCGGTCGAACGCGGACAGCACCTGCGTCGAGTCGGGGTTTAACCACTCATGGGGGTGGCAACGATTACCGGCATATTCATCTTCAATGATTTTCTTGAGCATTCGCCATGGCTGCCTTGGCCGGATAACACGTAAATCGTTATAGATGAGGGATTGTAGTGGTCAACTAATCTCGGACACGACGTTAAGTTTTTACTCGGCCCGCGCTGGCGCCATTCCATCGTTGAATTGGTGAGGCCGAATCCAGTTGTAGCGATGCATCAAAAAGTGGCTGATATCACGCTGTGCTTCCTGCGCAATTCGATAGCCCAAGACCGGTATCCATTCTGTTTTCAAGCTGCGGAATACGCGCTCCATCGGTGCGTTATCCCAGCAGTTTCCTCGCCGGCTCATGCTCTGACGTATGCGGTATCGCCACAACCGTTGGCGAAATAACCGACTTGCATATTGCGATCCTTGATCCGAGTGGAACAGCAGACCCGAAGGCCGGCCACGTTGTTCGTAGGCCATATCCAGCGCCTTGATCACCAGTTCAGCGTCTGGCTTTTCCGACAGTGCCCAACTCACGATTCGACGCGCACAAAGATCCAGTACGACAGCCAGGTAATGCCATTTTCCTTGCGCCCAAATGTAGGTGATATCGCCGCACCAGACTTGATTGGGGGCTGGTACATCGAATTCACGGTTCAACGTATTCGGGATATCGAGTCTTTCTACTGTTGCCCGTTTGTAAGCGTGAGAGCCAGGTTGTTTGCTAACTAAATCAAGCTCGCGCATCAAGCTGCGCACTTTGAATCGACCAAGTTGCTCACCGTCTTCACGCATCAACGACAAGATGCTGCGACTACCAGCAGCGCTGCGGCTTTGCGAGAACAGTTCACTGACGCGACTACGCAATCGAAGCCGTTCTACATCGGGCGTGCGGCGCCGCAGGCGCTGGGCGTAGTAACACGAGCGGGTGACGTCAAACACATTGCACAGCCAATCAACCGGCTCATGGGCGCTCAACTGGTCAATCAGCGCGAACGCTCGTGATCTTCCGACATCAAGAGCGCGGTAGCCTTTTTTAGTATGGATTTCTCTCGCTCAAGCCGGGCAATCCGGGCTTCAAGCTCCTGGATTTTTTGCTGTTCCGGGGTCAGCGCTTTGCTCTGCGGAGTGACGCCTTGGCGCTCCTGCTGAACCTGATCGACCCACCGGCGCAGGGCCGACTCGCCGACGCCGAGTGAACGGCTGGCTTCGATGTAGCTGTAGTTTTGCTTGAGCACGAGGTCGGCAGCCTCGCGTTTGAATTCAGCAGAGAAGGAACGGCGTTGTTTGGTCATCTGACACCTCGATCTGGCGGGCATTCTCGCCTAAATGGGTGTCCGGTTTCATTAGACCACTACAATCACCACCTCCCGATCTCCGGTCAGTAGCCACCCATTTGGTAGAGAAATGGCTCGACCGCTAGCCTGCTTTCTTTAGGAGCAGGATTTGGGTCTAGAACAACTGAAAAAAGCGGAGGAGCAGGACACGCTGGTCGGGTTGATCGGGAACGGGGCGGGAGTTTAGGGTGACGTGCGGGCAGGGTTGGTTGGGAGGCTTTCTATTCCCCGCGCTCACATCGATAACTACAGCACAAACTCATCGTAATAGAGCTGACATCCATTTAAAATCAACGCTGTATTGTCATGTGGTTCGGAAGATTTGATTGCTGAACTCGGAAGGCGAAAGCTACAAACATTAGTAAAGGGGCACCGTTGCACCGCTTCTTAAAAGTCAAAGATGTAATCAAGAATAATCATGTATTAAAGAGCACGGATAACAATATGCCAGAGTTAGGTGCGGCGCCGGAGCAGGGACAGATTGTGAAGCTGCGTCACAAAATATGGGCGGTCACAGCGGTCAATATAACAAATACACTACCCAATCAGACCATCCATAGAGTCGCACTAGAATGTCTGAGCGATGATGCTCTTGGAGAGAGTATCCAGGTTATCTGGGAGCGGGAAATTGCTCCTTCCGTAATTGAGTCCACCTCTCTTCCCAGTATCACTGCGCACGATGAACCCGAACTTTTTGATGCCTTCATCAGGTCTATGCAATGGGGAGCCAGTTCGTTGGCCATTGGAGACACACTCCAAGCTCCGTTTCGTGGTGGTGTACAGATGGAGGAGTATCAGCTCGCACCTGTGATCCGGGCCATCAACATGCCTCGGGTACGCCTCTTGCTGGCCGATGATGTAGGTCTGGGTAAAACCATTGAAGCTGGCTTGGTAATGCAAGAACTCATTCATAGCCATAGGGCAAGCCGAGTCTTGATCGTCTGTCCAGCCCACCTGAAGATCAAATGGGTCGATGAGATGGCTGAGAAGTTCGGCCTCGAATTTAAAATGATTGACCGGGACACCGTACTTAGAATGAAAAAAGAGTACGGCCCCAGCATTAACCCGTGGGCAAGTTTTCCCAGACTTGTGACCTCAATTGATTACCTAAAAACTGAACACCCACGTCGATTGTTCGATGAGTGTACTAGGCGCAGACTTGAGGAGAGGCCTAACAACCGCCCTTGGGATTTGTTAGTTCTTGACGAAGCCCATAACGCGGCCCCATCAGGTAAGAAACAATATATTCGTGACTCTGAACGCACATCTCTTCTGCGTTCTATTTCTGAACAGTTCGAGCACAAGATGTTTCTTACTGCCACCCCCCATAATGGCTACCGTGAGAGCTTCACCGGTTTATTGGAGATATTGGACAATCTTCGTTTCTCACGCGGCACTGACCTAGATAAATCTCAACTTTCCGCCGTTACCATTCGCCGTTTAAAGCAAGAGATCTCCAATCCAGATGGGACACCGCGTTTCCCCAAAAGGGTCATACTCCCACGTAACGAAACCAGTGATCCGCAACTCTACGTCATGCAGAAGGGGGATGAGCAAAAGCTTTTTAATCTGCTCAAAGCGTACACCAATAGCCGTTTGGCTTCGGTCGATAAACGCTCAGAACGGCCTCTTCAATTCATTCTTACACTTTTGAAAAAGCGAGCGTTATCCTCTCCCTTGGCGTTCCGAGAGAGCCTAATTGTTCACACGACAAATGCTGGCATTAAGGGAGCGCTTGGCATCGGCGAGTCTCTGTTCAATCGCTTCGAGCAAAAAGAGTCAGAAGATTGGAGCGATGATGAAGACAAAGAGGACAACCTGGAAGCTGCTATCAATGCCGCATCAAAACTCATCAAAGAGTTAACGGATGATGAAAAAGGCATGCTTCAAAGTATGTTTGAGATCGTCGATCATCAGGTTTCTCACTTTTCGATAGAGGAAGATAGTAAGGCATCAGCTTTAATCGCCTGGATCAACCTTAATCTACGCTATCGGGATCAATGGAACGGCGAGCGTGTAATTATTTTTACGGAGTACAAACACACGCTCAACTATCTGGAACGCATCCTAGAAAAAAATGGTTTCCTTGAAGCGACAAGAACCATTGTTGGTGGTATGAACGATAGTGGTCGCAAAAAAATCAATGATGAGTTTCAAGCGTCTAATAGTGAAACCACTGTACGTATTTTGCTGGCCACAGATGCTGCATCCGAAGGGGCGGACTTTCAGAAACATTGTCGCAATCTTATTCACTACGAAATCCCGTGGAATCCCATTCGGTTAGAGCAGCGTAACGGCCGTATTGACCGTCACGGCCAGAAAGCTGATGAAGTGCGCATTCATCATTTCGTTTATAAAAACCAGGAAGACTCCGAGTTTCTCAAGCATATCGTCGATAAAGTTGAAGTTATCAGAAGTGACCTTGGCAGTGTTGGTGCTTTAATCGCAGACAGCGTCAGGAAAAAGGCACTCGGTCAGACTGTCAGTCTTGCTGCGATCGACGATGATACGCGCATACGGCTCGCGCGAGAAGAAATAGCCATCGAGGCTCGCGAAAATGAAAGTGTTGCACAAATAGTTCAGGCCCTGAATAGAGCAAGAAGTGCGCTTGATATATCCGATAGTAACCAGCTTGCGTTATTGAAGCAGGCATTATACTTGGAAGGATGTAATGAGGCAGTTCGGGAGCTGGATAATTACGAATTCACTTTAACGCGGATTCCAACTGTTTGGACTGAATGCAAAGTCTATGTCAGCTCAGATTATTTTCAAAAACGCCTCTCCTTTAGTCGTAATAGGGCCAGAGAAGATGATGCCGTGGGCATCGTCCATCTTGATCATCCGTTAATGAGAAGGGCGGTTTCTGCGTTCCGAATCCAGATGTGGGGAAACCAGTCCTCCCGTAGCCGCCTTAACAGAGTTTCAATCTCAGAGTCGAGCCTGATTACGGCCCCTTCCGTTATTGCATGGGGTCGACTGGTTTTGCTTGGGCCAGAGCATAATCGCCTGCACGAAGGCTTAATCCGCTGCCAAATGTCGATCCAAAATGGGGTAGTTATAGAACGGGACGTTACTCGGCCTGAAGATGCTAAGGTCTTCACCGGTGACATCGCCAGTGTTCAGGAACTAATTTCACCTTATGTTCAGGCGATTACTAAGCAGCTTTCCATTAGTGCCGGGGACCAAGCCAGATTGTTGATTCTGACCCTTACTGCCCGGGGTGAGGTCGCGCGCAAGCATGCTAAAAGTCTGGCCACCGAGCGTATTGCGGCCATCAGAAATGCCTTACAGAACTGGCAAAAGCGTTCTGCGGATATGCAGATGCAATTTACTTTCGATGATGAAGAACAAGCGCAGCGCGAGCAGGATTTTCTTGCTCTTCAGCGTAGGCTCGAACAGCTTCAACAGGAGCGTGAGATCGAGCCAAAACGCCAAAGAGACTTATATAAAGTGACAGACCAAAGAATGTACCCAGTTGCCCTAGAGGTCGTCCTTCCTAAGGTGGGTAGCTGATGGCCACGAATAAACGCTTAGCAAGCCGACAGCATCGCTGGCTTTCCAGCGTAGAAATTACGGGAGTGGTATTAAGCGAGCCAGTGTTAGCCGACGCCGGCAACTTCAGATCACTCGATAAGGCAGAGGTCGCAGCTTTCCGAAAGCAGCGTGAGATATGGAGCCTGCCCAAAGGCATGGTGGAGGGCAATGGTCAGCCTGCCTGGATTAGTTTTATTCTCGAAGATTTTCTCGGCCTGAAAGACAAAAACTACTGGCAAGTCGGTGCAGCGATTCCCTTCGACAAAGTAGTAAATTTGCATGAGAAGCAGGAAATTCTGCGCCCAAGTCGCGTCCTGTTGGATGAAGAAAACGCCGTCATGCTAGTGCTTGAAGTGCCGCGTGAGCAGTCGTTAGACAAACCTTGGCAGCAAGAGAAGGGCCGCTGGAAGGCATCGCCCACCACCAAGTTTGAACGATTGTTGCGAGAAGCCGGCGTAGAACTCGGACTGCTAACTAATGGCGAAGCTTGGCGTTTGGTCGTTGCATCACCTTCAGAAACCACATCCTGGATGACCTGGACGACGCAAACCTGGGATGACGACCTATTGACCTTGGCGGCCTTCAAGGATCTGCTGGGGGAGTCGCGCTTTTTTGCCGGGCGTCGGGATCAGGTCATTCTCGAACTGATCAAGCAGAGCCGTCAGCGACAATTGGACGTAGCCGACCAACTGGGCAATCAGGTACGCGAGGTATTACAGATTCTGGTACACGAGTTCGATAGAGTCGATGCCGAACTTGGCGGCGACTACCTTCGCGGATATACCGAAGCTGAGATATTTGAGTCCAGTGTCGCCTTTATCATGCGCCTGTTGTTTACCCTCTATGCGGAAGAGAACGGCTTGCTACCGCACGGTAATGTCACTTACGACAGAGCCTATGGCGTGCTACACCTGCTAACTGAACTCGAAGAAACCCGCCGGCTATCGCCGGAAAAACTCAAACACTCCTACGCAGCCTATGCCCGTCTGTTAGCAAGCTCACGTCTCTTGCATGACGGCAGTGTCGACGCCGACATTCGCATTGCCGCCCATGGAGGGCAGCTGTTCGACCCCAACCGATACCCATTGCTGGATGGAAGGGCTAAGGACGGTAATTGGCCGACCGATATGCCGGAACCGCCAAAGGTCAGCGATGCTGCGATTCGCGATATTTTGCGCAGCCTGAAATACGCCAAGGCTGAAGGCGTTCGCCAACTGGTGAGCTATCGGACACTGGCGGTAGAGCAAATCGGCCATATGTATGAAGGACTGCTGGATCGACGAGTAGCCAGAGCACCTGCTAACCAAACCCTGCTGCTGTTGCAGGGCGGCTCCAAAATTACTGAATCGGAACCTGTGAATGCAATTGAATTTGCAGGCCTGGATAAAGTTGCACTGATCAAGGCCATTGCCCAGCACACCAGTAAAACGGCTGGCACTATCAAGATAGTGCTGGAACGAAACGAAGATCGGCAGACACTGGTTAACCCCGGTACTGATGATGCCGAGCTGCTGGCGCAAGCGAAACCAGTTGAACGATTTTTACAGCCCTTGGGCATCCTCCGGCCGGGCGGACTGTATGTTACCCACGGGCAGGATCGCCGCTCCAGTGGGGCCCACTACACACCTCCTACACTCACCGAACCGGTGGTACGTCGCACGCTAGAGCATCAGGTCTATGTGAATGTTGAGAGTAAACCCGGGCTACTTGCAGAGCCCAGGTTAATCAAGACACCGCAGGAAATTCTAAGCCTAAAGGTTTGTGACCCTGCAATGGGCTCCGGCGCATTTCTCGTACAGGCCACACGGTATCTAGGGGAGCGATTGGTAGACGCCTGGGAGCGTATGGCTGCCGAACAGCCGGATGCCATATTAACTATGCCGCTTGCCTCCCCATCGCAAGGGCGCGCCAGCGAAAACCTAATGCCGGATTCCCGCGAGGAACGCATTGTGTTCGCTCGCCGCTACGTGGCCGAGCGCTGTGTCTATGGCGTGGATATGAACCAGTTAGCAGTGGAAATGGCCAAACTATCCCTCTGGCTGACCACACTCTCCAACGACCGCCCCTTTACCTTTGTGGACCATGCACTCAAGCATGGCAACTCGCTAGTAGGGCTTTCGCCTGAGCAGATACGCAACTTTACTTGGAAGCCCGTCAGCAATGAATTTGGTCCCTTGTTCACCCTTCAGCCCGACCAAGAAGTAGGAGAAGCCGAGCAGCATCGCGAGGCGATACATACCATTCCCGATCACGACTTTATCGCTAAAGAAAAAGAAAACTGCATAGCCGAAGAAGCACTCGCTAGTGTCCGATTAAAGGCGATTTTAGTCATAGCTGCCTTCTTTAATGGCGCTAACACCAAGCAGCGAGAAGCCAAACTGATCGAACATCGTTATTGGCTTGACCGTTTGGGGACTGATGAGAAGGCTTCCGAGGAAATTGAGAAGCTTGTGAAAGGGCTTACTACCGGAGACAAGCCAATCATTCCCTTTTGCTGGGAAGTGGAGTTTCCGGAAGTCTTTCATCGCGAAAATGGTGGTTTCGATGCCTTCGTGGGCAACCCGCCATTCGCCGGTAAGAACACCACCATTGAGGGGAATCGGGACTACTTTGTCGACTGGTTAAAACTGGTACATGAAGAGTCACATGGTAACTCCGATCTGGTTGCGCACTTTTTTCGCAGCACTTTTAACCTGCTGCGAAAACAGGGTAGCTTTGGCTTGATCGCCACCAAAACTATTCGCCAAGGAGATACCCGTAGTACAGGACTTCGATGGATTGTTAATCATGGAGGGGTTATCTATAACGCCGAGCGCCGGGTACCATGGCCCGGTAAAGCGGCTGTCATTATCAGTCTAATCTTTACCATAAAAGGAAGGACTGAACAGCCAATTTATCTCGACAAAAAAGTGGTCAAAAAGATCACCGCTTACCTATTCGACAAGGGTAATAACGAAGATCCTTACGTGCTTTCTGAGAATTCGGATAAGAGTTTCCAAGGGAGCATCCCTCTTGGTATGGGCTTCACCTTTGACGATACAGAAAAAAAAGGAATTGCAAATTCGATTTCCGAAATGATGCAGTTAGTCAAAAGTGACAGCTGCAATGCGGAACGCATATTCCCGTTCATTGGGTATTCCGAGGTCGCAAATGATCCGAAGCATAGCCATCATAGATACATTATTGACTTCGGAGACATGACAGAAGAAGAGGCTAGGAGATGGCCGGATCTTATGCGTATAGTCGAGGAAAAAGTTAAGCCAACTAGAGTCAAGGATAAGCGAGACAGTCGACGGAATAATTGGTGGAAGTTCGCCGAAAGAAGCCGTTCACTGTACAAGGAGGCATCAAAAAAAAGCAGAGTACTTGTTGCTGGATCCCAAGCTACCGCACATTTTGCTTTTGCTTTTCTACCGAAAGAGATGGTTTATTCGAGCAACCTTACAGTAATCACTGTCGACACTTTTGCTTCTTTTTCCAGCCTTCAATGTCGTATTCATGAAACTTGGTCACGCTTCTTCATGACGACTCTTGTGGATAGGCTGGTGTACTCTCCCACTACTTGCTTTGAAAACTACCCTTTCCCTATACATTGGGATAATGATCCAGAACTGGAGCGAATCGGCAAAGAATATTATGAGTTTCGTTCCGAGATAATGATTAAAAACAACCATGGTCTCACTGAGACGTATAACAGGTTTCATAATCCCGATGACCAGTCCGACGACATCAATAGATTAAGGGGGTTGCACAGCGCCATGGACAAAGTCACCCTCAATTTGTACGGCTGGCAAGATATACCCACAGAGTGTGAGTTTCTATTAGAGTTTGAAGTTGATGCAGACACCTCAGGGAATAGGAAAAAGCCGTATTTATATCGTTGGCCCGATGAGGTTCGCGATGAAGTACTTGCACGCTTACTGGCGCTCAATAAAGAGCGCCATCAGCACGAAGCACACTAAGCATCATACGGCACAAGAATTTCCTTGTGCCGTAACAGTTCAAATTGCTGGGCAATCCGTTCACTGGGTTGCCCGTGCGCCCTAACCCCCATCTCCATATTGCGATCCAGCGCATACATTGTGAGATTGGCTGAAGTTACCAGCGCATCGTGACGATCCGCCACCAGTACCTTGGCGTGAAGCTTCAGGTGTTTGTCGTTGTGTGGTATTTTCCAAGTCAGCAACGTTGGAAGTGCAGTACCTTTTGGCCAGAGGGCAATCAAGGTATCGCGGTTATTTTTACCGTAACCTTTTTCGCCTTCATCCAGCACCATAGTGACCTTCACTCCGCGCACAATGGCATCGGCAATTAACTCAATGATGTCGTTGATTATACCTTCGTAATCCTCCACGCCTGCCAACCAATAACCCACTACCAACAGCTCGGATTGCGCAGCGGAAATAATATCCTGCACCACTTGGCGGGTGGCGCGAAGATAGGAACCTTCAACTTTTGGCCCCGACCATACTACTTCGGTTTGGGTGGCTTCCCTTTCGGTCAATAACACGGCTTCTTTGAGCGCTGCCAGCTGTAAGGCAAAGGCAGAATTGCTGAGTGCAATAAGTTCAATTGCCCATGTGGCTATCAGATTCGATAGCGCACTTTGCACTGCACCTCGTCCAGCGGCAAATTTGGCAATAGTCGCAGGGCCGGATTGTGCGGTTAATATATTCGAAGCCACTGCTGCGATCACTTCGGCAAGGGCGCCAGCGTTAATCAACTGGCGCACACTCTCCGCCAGATTATGGGCAGCTTTATCCCTGATAGCAGGCATGACCGCTCCTTATTTGAAATAAGCCATATCGCTGTAGGCCATGGTGGGCACTAAGAAGTTACGATCCAAAAAGCGGTTAAAGGCTTCGCAAGAGGTTTCCGGTGCCAGCACACAGGCGTGGCAGGCCGCGCCGTTGATGGTGGCATGTACGTCCGGCTGGTGGTCTGCACAAAGTGGGTCCGATGAGCAGCGCTTGGCGTTTTCTAAGGCGCTGTGAATTAAATTGGGAAAGCGCTCCTTGCTGCCTAGATCCACCAAACCACCCAGACTGCCTTCGGAATCGGCACTAGCGGTGTACAACAAGATACCCGCCATTCTGCGTTCAGGATCGGTGCTGCTGTAGATACGCTCTCGAACTGCGGATTCGGAGTAACCACAATCTAAAGCAAGCTGACGCATTAATACGTGAGCCAGACTGTGCAGCAGAATGTATCGCGCACCGGGGAAATCATCCGCATCAACACCACGTTCGGCCGCCCACTCTCGGTATTTTTGCTCAATGGCGGACGCCCGTTTTTTTACCGCAGGTATAGCCTCCCAATTTGCCAGAGCATCTTCTTTTAATTCGATAAAAATGCCTTCGCCTCGCACCTCGACGGCGGGAAGCCAATCCTGCCGCTCCTTGTAAATTGGCGCACGAGAGGCGCCCATACCGTCGTCATCCATGCCTGAGGCATAGTCGATGCGCGTAAAACTGGTGAGCGCCCGAACTTCTAATAATTTTCTAGCAAGCACTATTCGATCGATTTTATTGCTTTGCAGATCGGGAACCTCTCCCGCCTCTAAGAAAAAATCGGATTGATCGCCTTGGTTGTTGCCTTCGATATCTCTAAACGCATTCCATTCCGGTAGGCGCAAATCGATTTCATCGGTTTCAATTTCGCCTCGCTCTTTCAGTAAGGTTAGCCAAATATCTTCTACCTTGAACTCTGACAAAGTAGGGAACATTTCCATACCGAGAAGCGTTTTCAGCTTTTCTTTGGAATCGATTTTTTCCACTTGATGTTGTGGGCATTTTTTTAGCGCCTGTCCTATGGGGGTAGCGGCTTCTTTAATGGACAAGGCACTGCGCACCAAGGGGAACCAGCCGTTAGTGGCGCCACGTTGAATGGCGCGCAATTGGCCTGCGTGTTTACATTCATGAGGGTCTTTATTTTTGATACCCAACCAAGGGCGCTTGCGGCTACATTCGCCCAAGGCGAGGCTGCGGTTTTCACCAAAGGCATCACTGACGCTGCGCTTGGCATCGCAGGCACAATAGACCCAGATATCAGACACCGACCCTGTGGTGCCGGAATACACCAAGCGCATGCGCTTCTTACAGTTGTTATCGGCGTCCCGGTGCACATACGCACGCCATGGGAAGTCATCAATATGACCGCTCGGGCAGGCAACTACAAACGGCGCTGGAGTGGTGGGAGCCCGGTATTTACCACGGCCCTTGCAATTCGGTGCCTTGCATTCCATTTCCTGCGTTCTTTCGTTGTATTCAACCAGTTCTTCGCCAGGTTCGGAAAGGGTTGCGCATTCGGGATGAGTGCAAACCTGATAGCGAGGAAACAGAAAGGTTGGTACGGTTCCGCGTTTTGTAAAATAGTTGCCGCTGGTCGGCTCAGCGGAAAAAAAGCGCTTTACTTTAAGGGCTCGCTGCAAGCGCGGCTCGTGAATTACAAGTTCCTCATCCAAATGCCAGCCGTCAATGCCGGCGACGATAACCGACAAAGTTTGCAAGTCAACAATGGCACCAGGACCAAAAGTGGTAATCACCTGACTCGGACGAACGTCTCCGATAGCTCTTTTGCTCGACATTCGTGTTACTCCTCGTCACTAAGATAAAATGCTGCGGTGGGTTCAACTTCGCGCAACGATCCTGGCGTTGTCCATTGGCCTTCGTTATCTGTCCCCGATGTTTTAAGCAATACGCGGGAGTTATTTGGGGGGCGTTCACCACTTTTCAGCCAGGAATAGCGCAAAAGATCATCGGCGTAGTGCGCCCAATCATCGCGGCTCGACATCAGTCGATCATTTACCAATTTGGCGTTTTTCTTACCCACCAGATCTGCCGCGCGCAGGGTGATATTAGTGATCATCAGATCTGTGCTGGGCAAAGCCGGATCAAAATTTTGGGCCTGAACTTCACGAGCCATGTTTTGCCCACCCAGGCGCTGCATGGCAGCAAAGGCACCAAGTAAGCCTCTATCCAAAGCTCGTGACGAAAAAGGTGTGACGCTGATGGCCTCAACATATCGATAAAGCGCTGCATGGTAAGCTCGGAAATGTTCGTAGTGAGAAAGATCACGCGTACCAAGCCAGTTGTACATGGTGATCACCAAACCAGGATGCTTTCGGCCCACCCGACTGGTAGCTTGGATATATTCGGAGGTACTTTTAGGTTGGCCCGTAACAACCATCAAGCCCAGTCGATCGATATCCACGCCTACGGAAATCATGTTGGTGGCTAGCAGGACATCGACGGGGTACTGCTTGTCTTTTTCGCGCGGGAATTTGTTATCAAGCCTTTTTAACAAGCCGGGAATTCGCCAGGAATCAAGTCGACTGGTCAGCTCGTCTGGGTCATTGATATAGCGCTGAGGAAAGCCTCTTTGTTGAGCTAAATAACGAAGACGTTTTTTTATGTCGTCTTCAACCAGCCGGCGTGCACCACCTAGTGCGCGAAGGCTATTAAAATAGCCTACAACCGTTGCGTAGGGATCTGCCGCTTCATGGTCACGGGTGATTTCCGCCTCACCGGCCGCCAGCAGCGCTGCATATACGCGAACGAGCAAGGTTTTGGTGCTGGAGCCTGGCGCGTTCAAGCCCACATACAATCGACCGGCGGTCTTATCGTCGTCCTCTTTGATTTCCTGCTCTTTGGCAAAGAAGGAATCTTTGGATGACAAACCACTCGCCGGGAAGATAGCCAGATCGCGGTTATAGAGTTGGCGAATTTGCTCGCGAGCGCGACGTATTGTGGCAGTGGAGGCAATGATCTTTGCCGGAACTGAGACCCCTGTTTCGGTTTCAATGCGCGTTAAAAAATCGACGGCTGTTTCATATAGGCCGACCATGGTACCGAGTGGGCCAGAAATCAGATGTAGTTCGTCCTGAATGATCAATTCTGGCGGCACTAATCGGCGTGCCGGTTGATCGTCTTTTACCACTCGTTGATTGGGTTTTTCTCCGTGAGCTGGCGTCAGGTGCCCATAGGTTGGGCTGTATCTATTTCGTAATCCGAACAGTGCCTGCGTTTCACCCTTGAATGGCATGCGGGCAAATTTGTCCACCGTGGCGATAACCAATGATGGACATTCGCGATAAATTTCATCATCGACCACTACTACCGGTAGACCTTGGTCGTTAGAACGGCGGGCACAAAATTCACATTTTGGATTGGGGCAGCGAACGAGCGTTCTCAATCTAGCGTTATCGAAATCGTAAGTCTGGTTTTCTGGCTTGCCTTGTGGGGTTACCAATGAGGTGCCGCAACGGGGGCAAGAAACTAACTGTACTGGACTACCGTCCCGCGGTTTCTTGCCTTCTTCCAAATCTTCCAGCGCCTTGCCAGATGCTTTGGCGTCATTGGGCGTGGTAGCTTTCCCGACCCATAGGCCAATTTTGAAAGGTTCGTAGCCCCACTTGCCAGGGTCACTTTTGCGTACCAACTCACAGGCGCAGATCAACGCGGTCGCACGTTGAAATTGCTGCACCGTCAGCAGACGCAGTGTGTAACGCATGATAATGGTTACACCGGCGCTAGAATCAAGACCATTTACGTCGCCGCGCAAACGTCGATACGCCAATGTGAACGCTGCTAAGCCGAGATAGGCTTCCGTTTTACCGCCACCTGTTGGGAACCACAGCAGATCAACAAGTTTTCGATCTGATGCAATCTTTTCACCCGTTTTAGGCTTGTTCACCATGCTCGCAATATTGAGCAAAATAAAGCCCATTTGAAATGGTCGCCACGTACGGTTGTTTGGCATATCAAAGTCAGTAGGCGCTCCTACAATTTGCCCCTTGTCTCGATTTCTGCCTGCCCAAATGGCGTGAATGCGCTGATCCCACATAACGTAATTGGCAAACAAAAATGCTTCAAAGGCCTTCGATTCATTTTTGATGAGTTCCAAACCTTCGCGCATTCTTCGAGCAGCGTCTTCGCACGCTTCTATGAGAACTTTTGCTGTATCCCGGTTCTCTGGTGTGGAAATAAAGGGCGCGTTTTTTGCATCTTGTTTTCTATCTGTAATCCACTGGTCATACGCTGAGACCAGCGGTTCGATAGCGTTGAATACGTCGGTTGGGGAGCTGCACCTGCTCAGTTGCCACATATCCAGATTCAGATCGGGAATATCTCCACTTTGAGCGATTAAGCTTGGCACTTCGGAGTTGGGGATAAAATCGGTAAACAGGATGCTGGCACGATCACGCGTAGCGTTCACCCCGTCCCAGCCAGCGGCTACTCCATGGCCAGTTGCAAATTCTTTCGCATCCCGATAGAGCATGTTAGCCGTAGTAATTTCTGGGTCTTGTGAAATTTCCCTATCAAAATCTTTAGCTACAAATATAGGTTTTTTTTCAGCTGAAAAAAGTTCTAGTTTAGGTTGCATTAACCATTGCTGATCTTTTGCCCTATCGGAATCTTCACCTTTTGGTCGCCTGTTAACTAGGAACAGACTAATTGCTTTGGCCCCATCGATATGGTGAACGACTCCTTCGAGAAATACTTGAGCGTCTCCATCGCCATTCTCCCCAGGCCCTCGAAAACCTTCCGGTGTAATAATTATAGAGGCTGGAGCAGTGGACTTAGACAGAGGGATTGGCTTGAGTTTGCCAATTGTGTCAACAGGGATGGTCTCTACTAGAACTGACCTCTGGTAACGCTTCCAATAGATTCCACCTTCGGACTCATCCTTTTCGCGTCTGTAGTCGCCCCACGAAGCCCTGGCATTAATTGTTTGAGTATCTTGGGATATGAGGAATGAGAGCCCCATTGAGGAAGGGCTAAAGCCCCCAATTAATGGTGGTTGAGGTTCGTATTCACCGCCTTCATCATCATCGTTCCCGGCAGCAATCTGGTCGTGCTCCAGTTCTGGAATCTCTGACTTCAAAGGTGCCAGCCGTCCAACAACATAACGGGTGGTCGGAAATTCAGTGATTACCTCATCCGTAGAAGTGGGGCCCATTAACTCACGCTCAAGCGCTTCGAGAATTCGTGAGCGCGACTCTCGTTTGCTGCTATCTGGCATGGACGTGTTCCTTCTGTTCGCGTTTTTGTGCTCCAGGACCTTTCCCTGTTCCGGGGTGGGCATCGTGAGCGCCACTTAATGACAAATACTTTTTCGGTACCGATTTTGGCTTTTCCGGTGATGGGCAGTCAGTCCTTTTTTCAGGAATGAGCTTTAGCTTTCTACGAACTCGCTCCCCTAGAAGTTGACTCCGTATTTCCAATCCAAAAAGCTCCCCAATCGCCGGAGGGACCGCATTGCCGATCTGGATGTGAGCGGCACGTCGATCTCCCGCAAACATGTAGTCATCTGGGAAGGTTTGGATTCGGGCGAGTTCACGAACCGACAGCAATCTTCCTTGCCAGTGAAAAGGGCCTGTTGCAGGGCCAGGCTGAGCCTGAATCGTCCAGCTTGGTTTATCTTTGGCTAGCTTTAGAAGAAACGACCAAAACCGTGTTCGCCAACCAAACAGCGGTAATCCCCCCATCTTTTCTGTGTGCCACAGGTAGTTTTGCCCTTCGGGTATTGTTGGCAGTAGATCAGCCCATTTTCCTGAGGGTTTAACATCATCAGGCCAAACATCAACGTCCAAGTCGCCAATCGCATCCCACGATGTTAAATAGGGCAAGCCTTTACCCTGAGATTTTTCAGGATCGAAATGTGTGGGCGCTGGAGGATTGAAGTGCATGCCATCCCTACTAGCAAGGATGAATACACGCTCCCTTGATTGAGGTACTCCATAATCAGCAGCATTCACTGCAATTACATGAGGTTTGTAGTTGGTTTTCTTTGCTCTATTGATATTGTTCAGTTCATTTATCAAAAGCTGTAAACCTTCATCCTTCTCTGAGAAGGCTATGCCTTTGACATTTTCAAGCAAAATAACTTCCGGTTGAGCTTCACGGACGATATCTAAATAGGCTTTTAGCGTTCTAGCTCGTGGATCCGTCAGACGATCTGTATCCCCTGTTGCCCAATATCCGGACTTAGAGAAAGGTTGGCATGGCGGCCCGCCAGCGAGGAGGGTGAGTTCTCCAGGCTTAAGATTTGCTTGTTTTAGCAATTCGCTAGGTGTCAATGCGTGGATATCGCCAGGACAAGCTATTTTCCATTTTGGATGATTTAAGGTAAGCGTCTGTTGAGCAATTTCGTCGATTTCCACACATAATTTGTTGGTAAATCCGGCCGCGCTCAATCCAAGATCCAGCCCACCCGCTCCACTGAAGAGAGAAATCATTGTTTTCGTTGGTTTGCTACTCACACCTTATTCTCACTTTTTTGTATTCGAGCAACTCGCCCCACAGAAACTGATAGATATGGATGCGAGAGAGAGCTACCGGTGACGCTGTGCGGTGGTAAACCTAACAAACCGCGCCTATCAAATTACAGAAGCTACGAGATGCATTGCTTCAATCCAAGCGAAGGTGTGGCCCGATGCTTCTGGAGCCCAGCAGCTTCTGGTACTACTCTTGAGTGACTTTGTACATTTTCCGAAGCATTACCAATGTGTCTGGATCGCGGTATTTCCGATTCGTCTGTTGCTGAGCCAACCCTTTGAGCGAAAGTCCTGACGCATATCTTCCCACTGAGGCTTGGCAACTCACCATCTGCTCAACCTTAAGCATGGTCGCCCTGGGCAGGATCCCCCTGGTCTTTCCATTCGAGGTAATGACGATCATTGGGCCATATTTATAGACCAATACATAGAAAAACCCCGGCACGAGGCCGGGGTTTTCATTAGAGAGCGACAATAACCCGCCCACTCGCGACACTTAATGTGCCCATCGACACGGGATTAGAAATCCAGGTTGGACACGGCCAGGGCATTGCTTTCGATGAAGTCACGGCGAGGTTCGACCGCATCACCCATCAGGGTGTTGAAGATCTGGTCTGCGCCAATGGCATCTTCGATGGTCACTTTGAGCATCCGGCGCTGGCTTGGGTCCATGGTGGTTTCCCACAGCTGATCCGGGTTCATTTCACCCAGACCTTTGTAGCGCTGGATGGTGTGACGCTTGGTGCTTTCCGCCATCAGCCACTCAAGGGCTTCCTTGAACTCGGTGATGGCTTTCTTGCGCTCGCCGCGCTGGATGTACGCGCCTTCGTCCAACAGGGTGCTCAACTGCGCGCCCAGGGTGACGACGGTCTTGTAATCGTTACTGCCGAAGAAGTCGCGGTTGAACGTGATGTAGTTCGACAGGCCGTGGGAGATCAGTTCGACCTCTGGCAGCCAGACGTTACGCTCACGGTCTTCACGCAGGCTGGCCTTGTAGACCAGGCCGGACTTCTCGACGGTACGCAGGCGCACTTCGTACTGGGCCAGCCAATCCTGCATCGCAGCATGATCGCCCAGCTGTTCCAGGCTGACGGCCGGCAGGTAGATGAAGTGCTCGGTCAGTTCCTGAGGGTACAGGCGCGACAGACGCTTGAGGGTCTTCATCACCATGCGGAAGTCGTTTACCAGGCGCTCCAGCGCCTCGCCGGAGATACCCGGGGCTTCTTCGTTCAGGTGCAGGCTGGCGTCTTCAAGGGCCGACTGCGTCATGTACTCTTCCATGGCGTCGTCGTCTTTGATGTATTGCTCTTGCTTGCCTTTCTTCACCTTGTACAGCGGCGGCTGGGCGATGTAGATGTAGCCGCGCTCGATCAGCTCCGGCAACTGACGGAAGAAGAAGGTCAGCAGCAGGGTGCGGATGTGCGAACCGTCGACGTCAGCATCGGTCATGATGATGATGTTGTGGTACCGCAGCTTCTCGATGTTGTACTCGTCGCGACCGATACCACAGCCCAGGGCGGTGATCAGGGTGCCGACCTCTTGCGAGGAAATCATCTTGTCGAAGCGGGCTTTCTCGACGTTGAGGATCTTGCCCTTCAACGGCAGGATGGCCTGGGTACGACGGTTGCGACCCTGCTTGGCGGAACCGCCAGCAGAGTCACCTTCCACGAGGTAAAGCTCGGAGAGGGCAGGGTCTTTTTCCTGGCAGTCCGCCAGTTTGCCCGGCAAGCCAGCGATATCCAGCGCGCCTTTACGGCGGGTCATTTCACGAGCCTTGCGCGCCGCTTCACGGGCACGGGCAGCGTCGATCATCTTGCCGACCACCAGCTTGGCTTCGTTCGGGTTTTCCAGCAGGAAGTCGGAGAAGTACTTGCCCATTTCCTGTTCGACCGCGGTCTTCACTTCGGAAGACACCAGCTTGTCTTTGGTCTGGGAGCTGAACTTCGGATCCGGCACCTTGACCGAGATAATCGCGGTCAGGCCTTCACGGGCATCGTCACCGGTGGTGGCGACTTTGTGCTTCTTCGCCAGACCTTCCTGTTCGATGTAGTTATTCAGGTTACGGGTCAGGGCCGAACGGAAGCCCACCAGGTGGGTGCCGCCGTCACGCTGTGGAATGTTGTTGGTGAAGCACAACAGGTTCTCGTTGAAGCTGTCGTTCCACTGCAAGGCGATTTCCACGCCGATGCCGTCTTCACGCTGCATGCTGAAGTGGAACACCTGGTTGACCGCAGTCTTGTTGGTGTTCAGGTATTCAACGAATGCACGCAAGCCGCCTTCGTACTTGAACAGCTCTTCCTTGCCGCTGCGCTCATCCTTGAGGACGAT
This sequence comes from Pseudomonas sp. CF161, assembly GCF_000416215.1. NCBI lineage: Bacteria > Pseudomonadati > Pseudomonadota > Gammaproteobacteria > Pseudomonadales > Pseudomonadaceae > Pseudomonas > Pseudomonas sp. CF161. The sequence continues at coordinate 44,232 of NZ_ATLP01000032.1, read as the reverse complement.
GCCAACACCGGAGTTGAGGAAGGACAGTTCACGAATCCGCTTGGCCAGGATGTCCCAGCTGAAGTGGATGTTCTTGAAGGTTTCAGCCGAAGGCTTGAAGTGAATCTGGGTACCGGTGGTTTCGCTTTCGCCAACGATTTTCATCGGCTCTTGCGGAACGCCGTGCACGTAAGTCTGTTCCCAGATCTTGCCGCTACGGCGAACAGTCAGGATCAGCTCAGCAGACAGGGCGTTCACTACCGACACACCTACACCGTGCAAGCCGCCGGATACTTTGTAGGAGTTGTCGTCGAACTTACCGCCGGCGTGCAGCACCGTCATGATGACTTCGGCTGCGGAAACGCCTTCTTCTTTATGCACATCAACCGGAATGCCGCGACCGTTGTCGCGCACAGTGATGGATTCGTCCGGGTGGATGATGATGCTGATGTCGTCGCAGTGGCCAGCCAGTGCTTCGTCGATCGAGTTGTCGACCACCTCGAACACCATGTGGTGCAGACCGCTGCCATCGTCGGTGTCACCAATGTACATACCGGGACGTTTGCGTACGGCATCCAAACCTTTCAGCACTTTAATGCTGGTCGAGTCGTACGTATTTTCTTCGCTCATGCCTTCACTCCCGATGGTCGTGGGTCTGGGTGATACGGCCCTGTTCCACGTGGAACAGAGCGACTGGCGTTTCCGTCTGCCAGCCTTCCCTCAATAATTCGTGGTCTACACAGGTGATAAACACCTGGCAGCGTAAGTCTTCCAACAAGCGACAAAGTGCGCGGCGATGCTGCTCGTCCAACTCGGACGGCAAGTCATCCACCAGATAAATACACTGCCCGCGCCGGGCCTGGCTGACCAAGTGCCCTTGGGCAATGCGCAAGGCACAGACCACCAGCTTCTGCTGGCCGCGGGACAAGATATCCGCGGCGTTATGCGCACCCAACTTGAGGCGCAAATCAGCACGCTGGGGACCGGCCTGGGTATGACCCATCTGCTGATCACGGTGCAGGGACGTCGCGAGCACATCACTGAGCTCCCGGTCTTTATCCCAACCACGGTAATAGCTAAGCGTCAGGCCCTCGAGCTCCAACAGTTCGCCCAAGGTCCGCTCAAAGACTGGTTTCAAGGCTTTGATATAAGCGCGGCGGTATTCATCGATTTCAGCGCTGGCCTGACACAGTTCCCGGTCCCAGGCTGCTTGCGAAGCGGCGTCAAGTGTACCATGCCGCAGCCATGAGTTCCGCTGCCTCAGGGCCTTCTGCAAGCGCTGCCAGGTCGACATGAAGCGAGGTTCCACGTGGAACACACCCCAGTCGAGAAACTGCCGGCGAATTTTCGGAGCCCCTTCCAGCAGGCGAAAGCTGTCGGGGTTGATCAGTTGCAATGGCAGGATTTCCGCCAACTGAGCTGCGCTACGAGCGTTCTGCCCGTCGATGCGAATCTGAAACTCTCCCTGCCGATCCCGGGAAATCCCCAAGCTGCTATGCCCACCTTCCGCCAGTTCGACCTGGCCAAACACGGTGCATGCCAACTGCTCGTACTGGATTACCGGCAACAGTCGAGCACTGCGAAACGAGCGAGCGAGCCCCAGCAAGTGGATGGCTTCGAGCACGCTGGTTTTGCCACTGCCATTGGCGCCGTAGAGAAGGTTGATGCGGGGGGAGGGGGAGAAGGTCACCGGGTGCAGATTGCGCACCGCGGTGACCGAGACGCGACTGAGGGACATCTAGCTTCTGCTGAGCATGGTTACAGGCGCATCGGCATGACAACGTAAGCCGAGTCGTCGTTGTCGGATTCCTGGACCAGGGCGCTGCTGTTGGAATCGGAGAGGATCAAGCGCACCTGTTCGGTGGTCATCACCCCCAGCACGTCGAGCAGATAGCTGACGTTAAAGCCGATTTCCAGCGAACCGCCGTTGTATTCCACGCCGACTTCTTCTTCCGCTTCTTCCTGCTCCGGGTTGTTGGCCTGGATCTTCAATTGACCATTGGCCAATTGCAGACGGATACCACGGTACTTCTCGTTGGAGAGAATCGCCGTACGGCTGAAGGCTTCACGCAGCGCCTGACGGTCGCCCAGTACCAGCTTGTCGCCACCTTTAGGCAGCACGCGCTCGTAATCGGGGAACTTGCCGTCGACCAGCTTCGAGGTAAAGGTGAACTCGCCGGTGGTGGCGCGGATATGGTGCTGACCCAGGACGATACTGACGTTGCCATCCGGCTCGGTGAGCAGGCGTGCCAGCTCCAGGATACCTTTGCGCGGCACGATCACCTGGTGGCGATCCGGCTGGCCGATATCGGCTTGCATCGAGCACATCGCCAGACGGTGACCGTCGGTAGCCACGGCACGAATGATCCCGGCCGATACTTCCAGCAGCATACCGTTGAGGTAGTAACGCACGTCCTGCTGGGCCATGGCGAAGCTGGTGCGTTCGATCAGACGACGCAGTTTGCTCTGCTCCAGGCTGCAGGTCAGCGAGCCCGGGCCTTCCTCGACAGTCGGGAAGTCATTGGCTGGCAGCGTCGACAGGGTGAAGCGGCTACGGCCGGCCTTGACCACCAGCTTCTGCTCATCGAGCTTGATATCGATCAAGGCGTCGTTGGGCAGGCTTTTGCAGATGTCCATCAGCTTGCGCGCCGGCACGGTGATTTCGCCAGGCTCGGCTGGCTCTTCAAGTTGCACGCGACCGACCAGCTCGACTTCCAGGTCGGTACCGGTCAGCGACAGCTGCTGGCCTTCGACGACCAACAGCACGTTGGAGAGCACCGGCAAGGTCTGGCGGCGTTCGACGACGCCTGCGACCAGTTGCAGGGGTTTCAACAGGGCTTCGCGTTGAATGGTGAAATGCATGGTCTAGTCCCTTGCCTTAATAAGCTGCGCTGGTGTCATCAAGTGGTCAGTGTACGCAGCAGGTTCTTGTAGTCCTCGCGGATGTCCGCGTCGGATTCCTTAAGTTCATTGATCTTGCGGCACGCGTGCAAGACCGTGGTGTGATCGCGGCCGCCGAACACATCGCCGATTTCCGGCAGGCTGTGGTTGGTCAGCTCTTTGGACAAGGCCATGGCCACCTGGCGTGGGCGCGCAACGGAGCGCGAGCGACGCTTGGACAGCAAGTCGGAAATCTTGATCTTGTAGTACTCGGCGACGGTGCGCTGAATGTTATCCACAGAGACCAGCTTGTCCTGCAAGGCCAGCAGGTCCTTCAGGGATTCGCGAATCAACTCGATGGTGATGTCGCGGCCCATGAAGTGCGAGTGAGCGATGACGCGCTTGAGCGCACCCTCCAGCTCACGCACGTTGGACCGAATGCGCTGGGCAATGAAAAACGCGGCATCGTGCGGCAGATCGACTTTGGCCTGGTCGGCCTTCTTCATCAGGATCGCGACCCGGGTTTCCAGCTCCGGCGGCTCCACGGCCACCGTCAGGCCCCAGCCAAAACGCGACTTCAGGCGCTCTTCGAGGCCTTCGATCTCTTTCGGGTAGCGGTCACTGGTGAGGATCACCTGTTGCCCACCTTCAAGCAGGGCGTTGAAGGTGTGGAAAAACTCTTCCTGGGAACGCTCCTTGCGAGCGAAGAACTGAATGTCATCGATCAGCAAGGCATCCACCGAGCGGTAGAAGCGCTTGAACTCGTTGATGGCGTTCAGTTGCAGCGCCTTGACCATGTCGGCCACGAAGCGCTCGGAATGCAGGTACACGACCTTGGCATTCGGGTTCTTCTTTAATAGGTGGTTACCCACAGCGTGCATCAAGTGAGTCTTACCCAAACCTACACCGCCATACAGGAACAGCGGGTTGTAGCCGTGCTTGGGGTTGTCCGCGACCTGCCAGGCGGCGGCGCGCGCCAGCTGGTTGGATTTACCTTCGACGAAGTTTTCAAAGGTGAAGGTGCGGTTCAGGTAGCTGGTGTGCTTGAGCGCACCTTCGACCTGGACGGTCCGTTGTTCGGCGCGCACCGGTGCCTGCTGCGAGCTGGCGCCGGCCATCGGGTCGAAGCTGTCACGGGAAGGCTCTTCACTGACATGGGCGACTTTCTTCGCAGAAGCCTTGGTCGGTGGCGGGGCACTTACTGGCGCGCTGGAAGGTTCAGCCGCCTGGGCTTTGGAAGCGGCAGCCGCCAAAGGCGCGTTAGGCGCAGCCCGAGGTGCCGAACTGCGTTTGCTGCCTATTAATAAGGAGAGCGCAGGTGTTGAACCATTGCCGTGCTCATCGAGCAGCTCAAGCACACGACCCAGGTACTTTTCATTGACCCAATCGAGAACAAAGCGATTCGGTGCGTAGACACGCAACTCGTCGCCTTCGGCTTCGACCTGTAGCGGACGGATCCAAGTGTTGAATTGCTGGGCAGGCAGCTCATCACGCAGAAGCTCCACGCACTGCTGCCAAAGTTCCACTGACACGGATATCCCCTAAGTTGAAAGCCGGTGAGGCAAAAACAGCCGCCATTGTAGCGGCCGCACGCAGACTTATCCACACGTAGGTTGCTCACAGACCACTAAGAATCAATGTCTTAACCGGAAAAAACACGACCAATGGTATGTGCATAAGCTCTGTGGATAACCCCACTTAAGGTCGTTGTACAAGTGGGGGCTAAACTCGGTGGATAACCTGGCTGTGGATAACTACCCATTCCACACACAGCTTATCCGATAGCGCAGCACAGGCAGAGCACTGCTTCTCGACAGTGTTGTCATTCCCTGTACAGTACGTCGTTCAAGGGCTTAAGGCACTTATCCACAGAAGAGTGGCTGCATAGCTTTTATAAGCTTTACAGAAAAGCTTTAAATAATTCCCTTCTTTATTTCTATATCTAGGTAACCGGTGTCTCGAACCAACAGCCACCCATATCTGTTTACAAGGAAAAGCTGGTTGGAAATTGACCTAGAGGCTTGCATTCTCTAGAATCGCCGGTCTCTTAAAACGGGGGCCATTCCGGCCCGTTGTGGACGAACCAGGTAACACGACATGAAACGTACTTTCCAACCAAGCACTATCAAACGCGCTCGTACTCACGGTTTCCGTGCTCGCATGGCTACCAAGAACGGCCGTGCCGTCCTGTCGCGTCGTCGCGCCAAAGGTCGTGCGCGTCTGGCAGTTTGATAATCCGGCACTGGAGGTGAGTCAGGACTTCAGTCGGGAAAAGCGTCTGCTTACTCCCCGGCATTTCAAGGCAGTCTTTGACTCCCCTACCGGCAAGGTTCCGGGGAAAAATCTCCTGCTCCTTGCGCGCAACAACGACCTTGATCACCCCCGTCTGGGGCTGGTTATCGGAAAGAAGAGCGTAAAGCTCTCCGTTGAGCGCAACCGTCTGAAACGTTTGATGCGCGAATCGTTTCGCCTGCACCAGGATTCTCTGGTCGGCTGGGACATCGTTATCGTCGCGCGCAAAGGTTTGGGCGATGTAGAAAGCCCCGAATTGATTCAGCATTTCGATAAGCTCTGGAAACGTCTGGCTCGTAACAAGCCGGTACCAGCAGTCAAAACCGAAACTGCAGGGGTAGACAGTCCTGATGCGTAAACTGGCGCTCGTTCCGATCCAGTTTTATCGCTATGCCATTAGTCCTCTGATGGCCAGTCACTGTCGTTTCTACCCCAGTTGTTCCTGCTACGCGTATGAAGCCATCGAAAATCATGGCCTTCTACGCGGTGGCTGGCTGACCTTTCGTCGTTTAGGTCGCTGTCATCCGTGGAATCCCGGTGGTTATGACCCGGTTCCACCTATCCCTACCTCCCGTTCTTCTTCGATGGCCGAGTAATCATGGATATTAAACGCACGATCCTGATCGTCGCCCTGGCAATCGTGGCTTATGTCATGGTCCTTAAATGGAACCAGGATTATGGCCAGGCTGCCCTGCCGACTCAGAATGTTGCTGCCAACACTACCCCTGCGGGTCTTCCCGACACGGTAAATGGCAACAACACTTCCGCCAGTGACGACATTCCACGCGCAGCGAGCGATACCAGTGCCCCCGCCGAAGTTCCAGTGGCGGTCAGCAAAGACCTCATCCAAATCAAGACGGATGTATTGGATCTGGCTATCGATCCACAAGGCGGTGATGTTGCCCAGCTGAAGCTGCCGCTGTATCCACGCCGTCAAGATCACCCGGAAATTCCGTTCCAACTGTTCGATAACGGTGGCGAACGTGTTTACCAGGCTCAAAGTGGTCTGATTGGCACCAACGGCCCTGATGCCAGCCCGACAGGTCGTCCGGTGTTCTCTTCGGAGAAGAAAAGTTATCAACTGGCTGACGGTCAGGATCAACTGGTCGTTGACCTGAAGTTCAGCAAGGACGGCGTCAACTACATCAAGCGTTTCACCCTGAAACGCGGCCTGTATGACGTGGTTGTGACCTACATCATCGACAACCAGAGCGCCCAACCGTGGACAGGTGCAATGTTCGCGCAGTTGAAGCGCGACTCCAGCGCCGATCCATCGTCGAGCACTGCCACCGGCACCGCGACTTACCTGGGCGCTGCCCTGTGGACAAGTTCCGAGCCGTACAAAAAAGTGTCCATGAAGGACATGGACAAAGTAAACGAAGACAAAACCAAGGCGCCGATCACGGAAACCGTGAAAGGTGGTTGGGTTGCATGGCTTCAGCACTACTTTGTAACGGCGTGGATTCCGCCGAAGGACGAAAATAACGTCGTTCTGGCCCGTAAAGACAGCAAAGGTAACTACATCATTGGCTTCACCGGCCCGGCGTTGACCGTCGCTCCAGGTGCCAAGGCTGAAACCAGCGCCACCCTTTACGCCGGTCCGAAAAGCCAGGCCGTACTCAAAGAGTTGTCCCCAGGTCTGGAGCTGACTGTGGATTACGGCTTCCTGTGGTTCATTGCCCAACCAATCTTCTGGTTGCTGCAACATATCCACAGCCTGGTGGGTAACTGGGGTTGGTCGATCATTTTCCTGACCATGCTGATCAAGGGGATCTTCTTCCCACTGTCGGCCGCCAGCTACAAATCCATGGCGCGCATGCGTGCCGTAGCCCCGAAACTGGCTGCGCTGAAAGAACAACATGGCGATGACCGGCAGAAAATGTCGCAAGCCATGATGGAGCTGTACAAGAAAGAGAAGATCAACCCGCTGGGTGGATGCTTGCCGATTCTGGTACAGATGCCGGTATTCCTCTCGCTGTACTGGGTACTCCTGGAAAGCGTGGAAATGCGCCAGGCTCCATTCATGCTGTGGATAACCGACCTGTCGATCAAAGACCCGTTCTTTATCCTGCCGATCATCATGGGCGCGACCATGTTCATCCAGCAGCGTCTGAACCCGACACCTCCGGATCCGATGCAGGCGAAGGTCATGAAAATGATGCCAATCATCTTCACCTTCTTCTTCCTGTGGTTCCCAGCTGGTCTGGTTCTGTACTGGGTGGTCAACAACGTGTTGTCGATCTCTCAACAGTGGTACATCACTCGTAAGATCGAAGCGGCTACCAAAAAAGCCGAGGCGTAACTTACTCTGTGGATAACCACTCAAAACGCCCCCTAGTGGGGCGTTTTGCTATCTGTCACTTTTGTCTGGATCTCGGGTTATGAATATCCCTCGTGAAACCATCGCTGCCGTCGCCACCGCTCAAGGTCGCGGTGGCGTGGGCATCGTGCGAATTTCCGGACCGCTGGCCAGCGTCGCCGCCAACGCCATCAGCGGTCGCGAACTGAAACCACGTTTTGCCCATTACGGGCCTTTTTTCGGTGAGCTCGACGAAGTGCTGGATGAAGGGATCGCCCTGTATTTCCCAGGCCCGAACTCATTCACCGGTGAAGATGTCCTGGAACTTCAGGGCCACGGCGGCCCGATTGTGCTCGACATGCTGTTGCAGCGTTGCCTGCAACTGGGCTGTCGCCTGGCCCGGCCGGGGGAGTTCAGCGAACGGGCCTTTCTCAACGACAAGCTCGACCTGGCCCAGGCCGAAGCGATCGCCGACTTGATCGAGGCCAGCTCAACCCAGGCCGCGCGCAATGCCTTGCGCTCGCTGCAGGGGGCGTTTTCCCAGCGTGTGCATAACTTGACTGAGCAGTTGATCGGCTTGCGTATCTACGTCGAGGCCGCGATTGATTTTCCTGAAGAGGAGATCGACTTCCTCGCCGATGGCCACGTGCTGAGCATGCTGGATAAGGTGCGCGACGAGTTGGCCAGCGTATTGCGCGAAGCCGGGCAAGGCGCATTGCTGCGTGACGGCATGACCGTGGTCATCGCCGGCCGGCCGAATGCCGGTAAATCCAGCCTGCTCAATGCATTGGCCGGACGGGAAGCCGCCATCGTTACCGAGATCGCCGGCACGACCCGGGATATCCTGCGCGAACATATCCACATCGACGGTATGCCGCTGCATGTGGTGGACACCGCAGGTTTGCGCGACACCGATGACCAGGTGGAGAAAATCGGCGTGCAGCGTGCGCTCAAGGCCATTGGCGAGGCGGATCGGGTCCTGCTGGTGGTGGACGCCACGGCTCCCGAGGCTGCGGACCCCTTCGCCCTATGGCCGGAGTTCCTCGAGCAGCGCCCGGATCCGTCGAAGGTCACGCTGATCCGCAACAAGGCGGATCTTACCGGGGAAGCGATTGCCCTCGAAGTCAGCGACGATGGCCACGTCACCATCAGCCTCAGCGCCAAGTCTGTCGGCATGGGCCTGGAACTGCTGCGCGAGCACCTGAAGGCCTGCATGGGCTTTGAGCAGACCTCGGAAAGCAGCTTCAGCGCACGCAGGCGTCACCTGGAAGCGCTGCGTCATGCCAGTGCCGCCCTTGAGCACGGGCGAGCTCAACTGACCCTGGCCGGTGCTGGCGAGCTCCTGGCCGAAGATTTACGCCAGGCTCAGCAACTGTTGGGAGAAATTACCGGGGCGTTCAGCTCGGATGACCTGCTAGGGCGAATTTTCTCCAGTTTCTGCATCGGTAAATAGCTGCTGCGTTGCACCCAGACAGGCCGTTCGCGCCTGTCTGCTCCCCCTTCCTTTAAAAAATCCAGGGCCTTGCCAGATGAAATCTTTCGTCCTGGCGGCTTTGTTGTGCCCGGCATTTGCCCGAAAGCCGATTTTCTGTGGATTAAGCCCTGTGAATAACTGCCCCTGTGCTCGGTTGATAACAGGGCCTCAAAACTGAGGAAAAACCCCTCTGTGGATAACCACTGCTTTAATCCACAGGCTTAAACCGGTTATCCAACGGCCTCATGCACACATGACCACAGACTTTTAAACCTCTGTACATCACGTAAATAAAGGCTTGTACCAATCTATCCACAGAAAAGGTGCTCAGTAAGAATAAACATAAAAACAAAGATTTAATAACTTTCTCTCTTTTAATTTCTATTGACTGTGATTCATCCACAGCTGGTTAAATTTTGTGCAAAGGGTTCTTTAGAGGTGGGGAAGTCCCTATACTTGTCGACCTGGTTCAAAAACCTGAGCCCAGACCTATTCCTAATTACCTAACTGAAGCAGGCACGAGGTGCGTGGTGGATTTCCCTTCCCGTTTTGAAGTGATCGTCATCGGCGGCGGTCATGCCGGTACCGAGGCAGCACTTGCATCAGCACGCATGGGGGCAAAAACCCTGTTGCTGACGCATAACGTGGAAACCCTCGGTGCCATGAGCTGCAACCCGGCCATTGGTGGCATTGGCAAAAGCCACCTGGTCAAGGAAATCGACGCCCTTGGCGGCGCGATGGCCATTGCCACCGATAAAGGTGGTATTCAATTTCGCGTATTGAACAGCCGCAAAGGCCCGGCGGTACGAGCGACACGTGCCCAGGCCGACCGCATTCTGTACAAGGCGGCTGTCCGCGAAATACTGGAAAACCAGCCGAACCTGTGGATATTTCAACAAGCCGCTGACGACCTGATCGTGGAACAGGACCAGGTTCGCGGTGTTGTGACTCAGATGGGCCTGCGTTTCTTCGCCGATTCCGTGGTACTGACCACCGGGACCTTCCTTGGCGGACTTATCCACATCGGTATGCAGAACTATTCCGGTGGTCGCGCTGGCGATCCGCCGTCGATTGCTCTGGCACAGCGCCTGCGGGAACTGCCTCTGCGTGTCGGTCGCCTGAAAACCGGCACGCCGCCACGCATCGATGGGCGTTCGGTGGATTTCTCGGTGATGTCCGAGCAGCCGGGCGATACCCCGATCCCGGTCATGTCGTTCATGGGCTCAAAAGAGCAGCATCCACGGCAAGTCAGCTGCTGGATCACTCATACCAACGCCCGGACTCACGAAATCATCGCCTCCAACCTTGATCGCTCGCCGATGTATTCCGGCGTGATCGAAGGTATTGGCCCGCGTTACTGCCCGTCGATCGAAGACAAGATCCATCGCTTTGCCGACAAGGAAAGCCATCAGGTCTTTATCGAACCCGAAGGCCTGACCACTCATGAGCTGTACCCGAACGGGATTTCCACATCCCTGCCGTTCGACGTGCAATTGCAGATCGTGCAATCGATCCGCGGCATGGAAAACGCGCACATCGTTCGTCCGGGTTATGCCATCGAGTACGACTACTTCGACCCGCGGGACCTGAAATACAGCCTGGAAACCAAAGTCATCGGCGGCCTGTTTTTCGCTGGCCAGATCAATGGCACTACCGGTTACGAAGAGGCCGGCGCCCAAGGTTTGCTGGCCGGTACCAACGCTGCGCTGCGCGCCCAGGGCAAAGACAGCTGGTGCCCGCGTCGCGATGAGGCCTACATCGGGGTGTTGGTCGACGACCTGATTACCCTCGGTACTCAAGAACCGTATCGGATGTTCACGTCCCGTGCCGAGTACCGCCTGATCCTGCGCGAAGACAACGCCGATCTGCGTCTGACCGAGAAAGGTCGCGAGTTGGGCCTGGTGGATGACACCCGTTGGGCAGCGTTCTGCAAAAAACGCGAGAGCATCGAGCTGGAAGAACAGCGCCTGAAGAGCACCTGGGTTCGCCCCGGCACTGCGCAGGGCGATGCGATTGCCGAAAAATTCGGCACCCCGCTGACCCACGAATACAACCTGCTGAACCTGTTGAGCCGTCCGGAAATCGACTACGTCGGGCTGGTGGAAGTGACCGGGCAGGGCGCAGAAGATCCACAAGTCGCCGAGCAGGTTGAAATCAAGACCAAATACGCCGGCTACATCGATCGCCAACAGGACGAAATCGCTCGCCTGCGGGCCAGCGAAGACACCAAATTGCCTGTGGATATCGACTACACCAAGATTTCCGGGCTCTCGAAAGAGATCCAGAGCAAGCTTGGCGTCACCCGTCCGGAGACCCTGGGCCAGGCTTCGCGGATCCCGGGCGTGACGCCGGCGGCGATTTCCCTGTTGATGATTCACTTGAAAAAACGCGGCGCCGGCCGTCAGTTGGAGCAAAGCGCTTGAGCTCAATGGTCACCTCGCAACATGCAGAAGAGTTATCCACAGGTGCTCGCGAGCTCGGTGTCACTCTGACAGAGACCCAGCATGCGCAATTGCTGGCGTACCTGGCCCTGTTGATCAAATGGAACAAGGCCTACAACCTGACCGCAGTGCGCGATCCGGACGAAATGGTCTCGCGTCATCTGCTCGATAGCTTGAGCGTGATGTCGTTTATCGAAAACGGTCGCTGGCTCGATGTCGGTAGCGGTGGGGGGATGCCCGGCATCCCCCTGGCGATCCTGTTTCCCGAGTCGCAAGTGACCTGCCTGGACAGCAACGGCAAGAAAACCCGCTTCCTGACCCAGGTCAAACTCGAACTCAAACTGGATAACCTTCAAGTTATCCACAGTCGCGTTGAAGCGTTCCAGCCTGAGCAGCCGTTCAATGGGATCATTTCCCGGGCGTTCAGCAGCATGGAGAACTTCACCAACTGGACTCGCCATCTTGGCGACCGCGATACACGTTGGCTGGCAATGAAGGGCGTTCATCCCGCGGATGAGCTGGTAGCATTGCCGACGGACTTCCACCTCGATAGCGAACAGGCCCTGGCCGTACCCGGTTGCCAAGGCCAACGCCATCTGCTGATACTGCGCCGCACGGCATGATTGGGAACACAAGCAAGAATGGCTAAGGTATTCGCGATAGCGAACCAAAAGGGTGGCGTGGGCAAGACCACCACCTGCATCAACCTCGCAGCATCCCTGGTCGCGACCAAGCGCCGGGTGCTGTTGATCGATCTTGATCCACAGGGCAACGCCACCATGGGTAGCGGTGTGGATAAACACGGCCTGGAAAACTCGGTCTATGACCTGCTGATCGGCGAATGCGATCTGGCCCAGGCGATGCACTTCTCCGAACACGGCGGTTATCAACTGCTGCCGGCCAACCGCGACCTGACCGCGGCGGAAGTCGTTCTGTTGGAAATGCAGATGAAAGAAAGCCGTCTGCGCAGCGCCTTGGCACCCATCCGCGAAAATTACGACTACATCCTGATCGACTGCCCACCGTCGCTGTCGATGCTCACCCTCAATGCGCTGGTGGCCGCCGATGGGGTCATTATTCCCATGCAGTGCGAGTACTTCGCCCTGGAAGGCTTGAGCGACCTTGTGGATAACATCAAGCGCATCGCCGAGTTGCTGAACCCCAACCTGAAGATCGAAGGCCTGCTGCGGACCATGTATGACCCGCGCCTGAGCCTGATGAACGACGTTTCGGCCCAGCTCAAGGAACACTTTGGCGAGCAGCTGTACGACACGGTCATTCCACGCAACATCCGCCTGGCCGAAGCGCCAAGCTACGGTATGCCGGCGTTGGCCTACGATAAACAATCGCGCGGCGCCCTGGCTTATCTGGCCCTGGCCGGCGAGATGGTTCGTCGCCAGCGTAAAAATTCACGCGCAGCCGCCGCTCAGGCAACTTAAGGAATCCCCATGGCCGTCAAGAAACGAGGTCTCGGACGTGGACTGGATGCACTGCTGAGTGGTCCGACCGTCAGTTCTCTGGAAGAACAGGCGACCCAAGCCGACCAGCGCGAGTTGCAGCACCTGCCGCTGGACCTGATCCAGCGCGGCAAGTATCAACCGCGTCGCGACATGGACCCGCAGGCGCTGGAGGAACTGGCGCAGTCGATCAAGGCCCAGGGCGTGATGCAGCCGATCGTGGTTCGCCCCATCGGCTCGGGACGTTTTGAAATCATCGCCGGTGAACGCCGTTGGCGCGCCAGCCAGCAGGCTGGCCAGGAAACCATCCCGGCGATGGTCCGCGATGTGCCGGATGAAACCGCGATCGCCATGGCGTTGATCGAGAACATCCAGCGTGAAGATCTCAACCCGATCGAAGAAGCCGTGGCCCTGCAGCGCTTGCAGCAGGAGTTCCAGCTGACTCAGCAACAGGTCGCCGAAGCCGTGGGCAAGTCCCGCGTGACCGTGGCCAACCTGCTGCGCCTGATCGCGCTGCCGGAAGTGATCAAGACCATGCTGTCCCATGGCGACCTGGAGATGGGTCATGCCCGCGCCTTGCTCGGTCTTCCGGAAAATCAACAGGTTGAAGGGGCGCGACACGTTGTCGCACGGGGGCTGACCGTACGCCAGACCGAGGCCCTGGTTCGCCAGTGGTTGAGTGGCAAACAGGAGCCCGCCGAACCGGTCAAGCCGGACCCGGATATCGCCCGACTCGAACAGCGTCTGGCTGAGCGCCTGGGCTCTGCGGTGCAGATCCGCCACGGGAAGAAGGGCAAAGGGCAGTTGGTGATTGGGTACAACTCCCTTGATGAGCTCCAGGGTGTCCTCGCACACATTCGCTGAAACATTTCCTCATGTAGCGCGCAGTCGGAAATCACTACCTGGCAGTTGAATAGGGGCTGAACCGCCCCTATACTCTGCGCGCATTTTGTCGGCACAAATTATGCCAAGTTATTGAATTCTGGCAGCCGACCATTGAGGAGCAATCGTGATGGAAACCCGCACGCCAAACCGCTTGCCGTTCCATCGCCTGGCAGTTTTTCCGGTATTACTGGCTCAATTTGTCGTCGTGTTGCTGGCCGCCTTGGCGCTCTGGCAATGGCATGGGGTCGTAGCCGGATATTCAGGCCTCTGCGGAGGACTGATAGCCTTGCTGCCCAATGTGTATTTCGCTCATAGGGCATTTCGGTTTTCCGGCGCCCGAGCAGCTCAGGCTATCGTCCGGTCTTTTTATGCCGGCGAGGCGGGCAAACTGATTTTGACGGCAGTGCTGTTTGCATTGACGTTTGCAGGTGTGAAGCCATTGGCGCCGCTGGCTGTATTCGGCGCCTTCGTGCTGACCCAACTGGTCAGCTGGTTCGCTCCCCTGCTAATGACAACAAGACTTTCGAGACCTTAGGGCGTTTGAGGCAACCATGTCAGCAGAAACAACCGCTTCGGGCTATATCCAGCACCACTTACAGAACCTGACCTTCGGGCAGCTACCCAATGGCGGCTGGGGCTTTGCCCACACCGCTGCAGAAGCCAAGGAAATGGGCTTCTGGGCATTCCACGTCGATACCCTCGGCTGGTCTGTCGCACTGGGTGTGATCTTCGTTCTTCTGTTCCGCATGGCGGCCAAGAAGGCCACCTCCGGCGTGCCTGGCGCGCTGCAGAACTTCGTTGAAGTGATGGTCGGCTTTGTCGATGGCAGCGTGAAGGATAGCTTCCACGGTCGTAGCCTGGTGATTGCACCTCTGGCACTGACCATCTTCGTCTGGGTGTTCCTGATGAACGCCATCGACCTGGTACCCGTGGACTGGATTCCACAGTTGGCCATGTTGATCTCCGGCGACCAACACATCCCATTCCGCGCAGTGTCGACCACTGACCCGAACGCCACCCTGGGCATGGCCCTGTCGGTGTTCGCGCTGATCATTTTCTACAGCATCAAGATCAAGGGCTTCGGCGGCTTCATCGGCGAACTGACCCTGCACCCGTTCGGCAGCAAGAACATCTTCGTTCAAGCCCTGCTGATCCCGGTGAACTTCCTGCTGGAATTCGTGACCCTGATTGCAAAGCCGATCTCTCTGGCTCTGCGTCTGTTCGGCAACATGTACGCTGGCGAACTGGTGTTTATCCTGATCGCCGTGATGTTCGGCAGCGGCCTGCTCTGGCTCAGCGGCCTGGGCGTGGTGCTGCAATGGGCGTGGGCTGTGTTCCACATCCTGATCATCACCCTGCAAGCGTTTATCTTCATGATGCTGACCATCGTCTACCTGTCGATGGCGCACGAAGAGAACCATTAAGACTGGTTTCGACTAGTCTGATGTCCCTCTCGCCTCGGTGAGAGGGGGCCCTTACAGGGCATGAAACGATTTGTTTTACCGCTTTAATCTAAAAAACCTAAACCATACGACGTAAAAGTCGGGAGGAAAGATGGAAACTGTAGTTGGTCTAACCGCTATCGCTGTTGCACTGTTGATCGGCCTGGGCGCACTGGGTACCGCAATCGGTTTCGGCCTGTTGGGCGGCAAGTTCCTGGAAGGCGCAGCGCGTCAGCCAGAAATGGTTCCAATGCTGCAAGTTAAAATGTTCATCGTTGCCGGTCTGCTCGACGCCGTAACCATGATCGGCGTTGGTATCGCTCTGTTCTTCACCTTCGCAAACCCCTTCGTTGGCCAACTCGCTGGCTAATCACTCGATTCTTCGAGTTGATTGGTGTGATGGACAACGAACGAGCGAGGTGTTGGCGTGAACATTAATGCAACCCTGATTGGTCAGTCCGTTGCGTTCTTAATTTTTGTAGTGTTCTGCATGAAGTTCATTTGGCCTCCGGTCATTGCAGCTTTGCACGAACGCCAAAAGAAGATCGCGGATGGACTGGACGCTGCCAGCCGAGCAGCTCGTGACCTGGAACTGGCCCAAGATAAAGCGGGTCAGCAACTGCGCGATGCAAAAGCTCAGGCAGCCGAAATCATTGAGCAAGCCAAGAAACGCGGCTCTCAGATCGTCGACGAGGCCCGTGAACAGGCTCGCGTCGAAGCTGACCGTGTGAAGGCTCAGGCTCAGGCCGAGATCGAACAGGAACTGAACGGTGTCAAAGACGCGCTGCGTGCCCAACTGGGTAGCCTGGCAGTCAACGGCGCAGAGAAGATCCTGGGTGCCACAATCGATCAAAACGCGCACGCAGAGCTGGTTAACAAACTGGCTGCTGAAATTTAAGCGAGGGCGATCATGGCAGAACTGACCACGTTGGCCCGACCTTACGCTAAGGCGGCCTTCGAGCACGCTCAGGCCCACCAGCAACTGGCCTCTTGGTCAGCCATGCTCGGCCTGGCTGCAGCGGTGTCACAAGATGACACCATGCAGCGCGTGCTCAAGGCCCCGCGACTGACGAGCGCAGAAAAGGCCACCACGTTTATCGACGTGTGTGGCGACAAGTTTGATGCCAAGGCACAGAATTTCATTCACGTTGCCGCCGAAAACGATCGTCTCCTGCTGTTGCCGGAGATTTCCGCTCTGTTCGACCTGTACAAGGCCGAACAAGAGAAATCGGTAGATGTGGATGTCACCAGTGCTTTCGCATTGAACCAAGAACAGCAAGACAAACTCGCCAAGGTTCTCAGTGCACGGCTCGGCCGGGAAGTGCGCCTGCACGCTGCGGAGGATGCCAGCCTGATTGGTGGCGTCGTAATCCGCGCCGGCGACCTGGTTATCGATGGCTCGATTCGCGGCAAACTCGCGAACCTAGCCGAAGCATTGAAATCTTGAGTTTGAAGGGGCAGCAGAGCAATGCAGCAACTCAATCCTTCCGAAATAAGTGAAATTATCAAGGGCCGCATCGACAAGCTCGATGTGACCTCCCAAGCCCGTAACGAAGGCACTGTCGTCAGCGTATCTGACGGCATCGTGCGGATTCACGGTCTGGCCGACGTTATGTACGGCGAGATGATCGAGTTTCCGGGCGGCGTCTACGGTATGGCCCTCAACCTGGAGCAAGACTCCGTAGGTGCCGTTGTATTGGGCGCATACACCAGTCTGGCTGAAGGCATGAGCGCCAAGTGCACCGGCCGCATCCTCGAGGTTCCAGTTGGTAAGGAACTCCTGGGTCGCGTAGTCGACGCACTGGGTAACCCAGTTGACGGCAAAGGTCCGCTGAACAACACCTTGACCGACGCGGTCGAGAAAGTTGCTCCAGGCGTGATCTGGCGTAAGTCGGTAGACCAGCCTGTACAGACTGGCTACAAGGCTGTCGATGCCATGATCCCAGTCGGCCGTGGCCAGCGTGAGCTGATCATCGGTGACCGTCAGATCGGTAAAACCGCTCTGGCGATCGACGCGATCATCAACCAGAAGAACAGCGGTAT
The DNA here is from genome assembly GCF_000416215.1 of Pseudomonas sp. CF161. Classification (NCBI taxonomy): domain Bacteria; kingdom Pseudomonadati; phylum Pseudomonadota; class Gammaproteobacteria; order Pseudomonadales; family Pseudomonadaceae; genus Pseudomonas; species Pseudomonas sp. CF161. The sequence continues at coordinate 27,040 of NZ_ATLP01000032.1, read as the reverse complement.
CTTCTGCGTCTACGTTGCTATCGGTCAGAAACAATCGACCATCGCCAACGTGGTTCGCAAGCTGGAAGAAAACGGCGCCCTGGCCAACACGATCATCGTGGCTGCCAGTGCTTCGGAATCTCCTGCGCTGCAATTCCTGGCACCGTACTCCGGTTGCACCATGGGTGAGTTCTTCCGCGACCGCGGTGAAGACGCGCTGATCGTTTATGACGATCTGTCCAAGCAAGCAGTGGCTTACCGCCAGATTTCCCTGCTGCTGCGCCGTCCACCAGGCCGTGAAGCCTACCCAGGCGACGTGTTCTATCTCCACTCCCGTCTGCTGGAGCGCGCATCCCGCGTTTCGGAAGAGTACGTAGAGAAGTTCACCAACGGCGCGGTAACCGGCAAAACCGGTTCCCTGACTGCTCTGCCGATCATCGAAACTCAAGCTGGCGACGTTTCCGCGTTCGTTCCGACCAACGTGATTTCCATCACCGACGGTCAGATCTTCCTGGAATCGGCCATGTTCAACTCCGGGATCCGTCCTGCTGTGAACGCCGGTGTTTCGGTATCCCGTGTAGGTGGTGCTGCTCAGACCAAGATCATCAAGAAGCTCTCCGGTGGTATCCGTACCGCTCTGGCTCAGTACCGTGAACTGGCGGCATTCGCCCAGTTCGCTTCTGACCTGGACGAAGCGACCCGTAAGCAACTTGAGCATGGTCAGCGCGTTACCGAGCTGATGAAGCAGAAGCAATACGCGCCAATGTCGATCGCCGACATGTCGCTGTCGCTGTATGCCGCTGAGCGCGGGTTCCTGACTGACGTCGAAATCACCAAGGTCGGCAGCTTTGAACAAGCGCTGATTGCTTACTTCAACCGCGATCATGCCGACTTGTTGGCCAAGATCAACGTGAAGGGTGACTTCAATGACGAAATCGACGCTGGCCTGAAAGCCGGTATCGAGAAGTTCAAGGCCACCCAAACCTGGTAAGCCGCAGCGGGAGCCGCAAGGCTCCCGCTTGCTAACCTGATAGGTGTTACATGGCAGGCGCAAAAGAGATTCGCAGTAAGATTGCGAGCATCAAAAGCACGCAAAAAATTACCAGCGCCATGGAAAAAGTGGCGGTCAGCAAAATGCGCAAGGCACAAATGCGCATGGCTGCTAGCCGTCCTTATGCGGAGCGTATCCGCCAGGTAATTGGGCATCTGGCCAACGCCAACCCGGAATATCGCCACCCGTTCATGATCGACCGCGAAATCAAGCGCGTTGGTTATGTCGTCGTGAGCAGTGACCGTGGTTTGTGCGGTGGCTTGAACACCAACCTGTTCAAGGCCCTGGTCAAGGACATGGCGGTAAACCGCGAAAACGGCGTCGAGATCGATCTGTGCGTGGTAGGCAGCAAAGGTGCGGCATTCTTCCGCAACTTCGGCGGTAACGTCGTTGCAGCCATCAGCCACTTGGGTGAAGAGCCGTCGATCAATGATCTGATCGGCAGCGTCAAGGTGATGCTGGATGCTTATCTGGAAGGCCGTATTGATCGCCTGTCCGTGGTGTCCAACAAGTTCATCAACACCATGACGCAGCAGCCTAAGGTGGAGCAGTTGATTCCGCTGGAGGCAACCCCGGATCAAGAACTCAAGCACCACTGGGACTACCTCTACGAACCAGACGCCAAAGAGCTGCTTGACGGCTTGATGGTGCGCTACGTGGAGTCGCAGGTGTACCAGGCGGTGGTCGAGAACAACGCAGCTGAACAAGCCGCGCGGATGATCGCAATGAAGAACGCTACCGACAACGCCGGTGATTTGATCAGCGATTTGCAGCTGATCTACAACAAGGCGCGTCAGGCTGCGATCACCCAAGAGATCTCGGAAATCGTCGGCGGCGCTGCCGCGGTTTAACGGTTCAAATATTCAGAGGATCCAGCTATGAGTAGCGGACGTATCGTTCAAATCATCGGCGCCGTTATCGACGTGGAATTTCCACGCGACAGCGTACCGAGCATCTACAACGCGCTGAAAGTACAAGGCGCGGAAACTACTCTGGAAGTTCAGCAGCAGCTGGGCGACGGCGTAGTTCGTACCATTGCGATGGGTTCCACCGAAGGCTTGAAGCGCGGTCTGGACGTTATCGACTCTGGCGCAGCCATCTCCGTACCGGTCGGTAAAGCGACCCTGGGCCGGATCATGGACGTACTGGGCAACCCGATTGACGAAGCTGGCCCGATCGACACCGAAGAGCGCTGGGGTATCCACCGTCCTGCGCCGTCGTTCGCAGAACAAGCGGGCGGCAACGACCTGCTGGAAACCGGCATCAAGGTTATCGACCTGGTTTGCCCGTTTGCCAAAGGCGGTAAAGTCGGTCTGTTCGGTGGTGCCGGTGTAGGCAAAACCGTAAACATGATGGAATTGATCCGTAACATCGCCATCGAGCACAGCGGTTATTCCGTGTTCGCCGGTGTGGGTGAGCGTACTCGTGAGGGTAACGACTTCTACCACGAGATGAAGGATTCCAACGTTCTGGACAAAGTGGCACTGGTTTACGGTCAGATGAACGAGCCGCCGGGTAACCGTCTGCGCGTAGCACTGACCGGCCTGACCATGGCCGAGAAGTTCCGTGACGAAGGTAACGACGTTCTGCTGTTCGTCGACAACATCTATCGTTACACCCTGGCCGGTACTGAAGTATCCGCACTGCTGGGCCGTATGCCTTCCGCAGTAGGTTACCAGCCGACCCTGGCTGAAGAGATGGGCGTTCTGCAAGAACGTATCACTTCGACCAAAGAAGGTTCGATCACCTCGATCCAAGCGGTATACGTACCTGCGGATGACTTGACCGACCCGTCGCCAGCGACCACCTTCGCCCACTTGGACGCCACCGTCGTTCTGTCCCGTGACATCGCTTCCTTGGGTATCTACCCAGCGGTCGATCCACTGGACTCGACTTCGCGCCAGCTGGACCCGAACGTGATCGGCCAGGAGCACTACGACACCGCTCGCGGCGTTCAGTACGTGCTGCAGCGCTACAAAGAGCTGAAGGACATCATCGCGATCCTGGGTATGGACGAGCTGTCGGAAACCGACAAGCAGTTGGTATCCCGCGCTCGTAAGATCCAGCGCTTCTTGTCGCAGCCGTTCTTCGTGGCTGAAGTCTTCACCGGTGCTTCGGGTAAATACGTTTCCCTGAAAGACACCATTGCTGGCTTCAAAGGCATCCTCAACGGTGACTACGACCACCTGCCAGAACAAGCGTTCTACATGGTCGGCGGCATCGAAGAAGCGATCGAGAAAGCCAAGAAACTGTAATCCCGGCGCCCGGCAACGGGCGCTAATTTAGGTTGAGGCAAGCAGATGGCTATGACAGTCCATTGCGATATCGTCAGCGCGGAAGGGGAAATCTTCTCCGGTCTGGTTGAAATGGTAATTGCGCACGGTGAGCTGGGTGATCTTGGTATCGCTCTGGGTCACGCACCGCTGATCACCAATTTGAAGCCAGGTCCGATCCGCTTGATCAAGCAGGGCGGGGACACCGAGGTGTTTTACATCTCCGGTGGTTTCCTCGAGGTTCAGCCGAACATGGTCAAGGTTCTTGCCGACACCGTGCAACGCGCTGCCGACCTGGACGAAGCCTCCGCTCAGCAAGCCGTCAAGGCCGCTGAGAAGGCCCTGAATGAAAAGGGCGCAGATTTCGACTACGGTTCTGCTGCTGCACGTCTGGCCGAGGCTGCAGCTCAGCTGCGCACCGTCCAGCAGATCCGCAAAAAGTTTGGCGGCTAAGCCCTGAGCTTTATGTGTGATTGATTAAAAAGGGTAGCCTCGGCTACCCTTTTTCTTTTTCTGCAACTCTCACTTCTTGGTCGTAGCCTGACCTCCCAGGATTGGTAGCCAGTCATGTCTCTCGAAATCGTTATTCTCGCTGCCGGTCAAGGCACGCGCATGCGCTCGGCCTTGCCGAAGGTTCTGCACCCGGTGGCGGGCAATTCCATGCTCGGCCATGTTATCCACAGCGCCCGCCAGCTCAGCCCGGAACGGATTCACGTGGTCATCGGCCACGGTGCCGATGCCGTGCGCGAGCGCCTGGCAGCGGATGATCTGAATTTCGTGCTGCAGGACAAGCAACTCGGCACCGGCCATGCGGTTGCCCAGGCGGTGCCGTTCATCAGTGCCGATACGGTGCTGATCCTCTATGGCGACGTGCCGTTGATCGAGGTCGAGACCCTGCAACGCCTGCTATTGCAGGCGGCCCCCGAGCAGTTGGGCCTGTTGACGGTTGAATTGGCGGACCCGACCGGTTACGGGCGCATCGTGCGTAATGGCGAAGGCAAGGTCACCGCCATCGTCGAGCAGAAGGACGCCAACGAAGCCGAGCGCGCGATTACGGAAGGCAACACCGGCATTCTCGCGGTCCCGGCCAAGCGCCTGGGCGACTGGATGAGTCGGCTGTCGAATAACAACGCCCAGGGCGAGTATTACCTGACCGACGTGATCGCCATGGCGGTCAGCGACGGTTTGACCGTGGCCACCGAGCAACCCCATGACGCTATGGAAGTGCAGGGCGCCAACGATCGCAAGCAACTGTCGGAACTGGAGCGGCACTACCAGTTGCGCGCGGCGCGTCGTCTCATGGCCCAGGGCGTGACCCTGCGCGACCCGGCGCGGTTTGACGTCCGCGGCGACGTCACGGTTGGCCGCGACGTGCTGATCGATATCAACGTGATTCTTGAAGGCCGGGTGGTGATCGAGGACGACGTGGTCATCGGCCCGAACTGCGTGATCAAGGACAGCACCCTGCGCAAGGGCGCGGTGATCAAGGCGAACAGCCACATCGATGGCGCGGTGTTGGGCGAGGGCAGCGATGCCGGTCCTTTCGCCCGCCTGCGGCCGGGCACGGTGCTGGATGCCCGGGCCCATGTGGGTAACTTTGTCGAACTGAAGAATGCCCACCTCGGCGAAGACGCTAAGGCCGGTCACCTGACCTACCTGGGCGATGCCGAAATCGGCGCGCGGACCAACATCGGTGCGGGCACCATCACCTGCAACTATGACGGCGCCAACAAGCACAAGACGGTGCTGGGCCAGGATGTATTCATCGGTTCCAACAACTCCCTGGTAGCGCCTGTGGATATCTTGGACGGCGCCACCACTGCGGCCGGTTCGACGATCAACCAGAAGGTGGAGAAATCCCAGCTGGCGGTGGCGCGCTCCCGGCAAAAGAACATCGACGGCTGGAAACGCCCGGAGAAGATCAAAAAGAACTGAGTTATCCACAGCCCGGGTGCAATGCCCGGGCTGTTGCTAGATCAATGTCGCGAGCAAGGGTGCTCCCCAATCCCACCCGAGAAGCGCGCTCCAGTTAGCTGACCCGCTCTGTGGATAACTCTCCACTTGCCGGCACCCCTGGTTTTTTCCATCGCCCGCTTGACGAATTTCAGCCGATAGGTTTTGATTGCTTCCGTTATCTTTCGAATCGAAACTTAAAGCCCCATGTCGAAACGCAATACACCCCAACGACGCCACAATATTCTTGCCTTGCTCAATGAACAGGGCGAAGTGAGCGTGGACGAGCTGGCCAAGCGCTTCGAAACTTCGGAAGTTACGATCCGCAAGGATCTGGCTGCACTGGAGAGCCACGGTTTGCTGCTGCGACGCTACGGCGGCGCTATCAGCATGCCTCAGGAATTGGTCAGCGAGATTGGCCAGCCGGTCTCCAAGTACAAGCAGGCCATTGCCCGCGCTGCGGTCAAACGCATTCGCGAGCACGCGCGGATCATCATCGACAGCGGCAGTACCACCGCGGCCATGATTCCCGAACTTGGCCAGCAGCCAGGCCTGGTGGTCATGACCAATTCCCTGCACGTGGCCAACGCCCTGAGCGAGCTGGAGCACGAGCCGGTGCTGTTGATGACCGGTGGCACCTGGGACCCGCACTCCGAGTCGTTTCAAGGCCAGGTCGCTGAACAGGTACTACGCTCCTACGACTTCGACCAGTTGTTTATCGGCGCCGACGGTATCGATCTGGTGCGAGGAACCACCACCTTCAACGAGTTGCTGGGCTTGAGCCGAGTGATGGCCGATGTGGCCCGGGAAGTGGTGGTGATGGTGGAGGCTGACAAGATCGGCCGCAAGATTCCCAACCTGGAGCTGCCATGGAGCAGTGTCCATACCCTTATTACCGACGATCGCCTGCCGCTCGAGGCCCGCGACCAGATCCAGGCCCGTGGCATTACGCTGATATGCGCGGCTGTCATTTAGGAGAAAAACCATGTGTGGAATTGTTGGCGCCGTTGCTGAACGTAATATCACGCCGATCCTGCTCGAAGGCCTCAAGCGCCTTGAATACCGTGGCTATGACAGCGCCGGTGTAGCCGTTTTCACCAATGCCGGCACCCTTGAGCGCGTGCGTCGCCCGGGCAAGGTCAGCGAGTTGGAACAGGCGCTGGAGGCTGAACCTCTGGTCGGCCGCCTGGGTATCGCCCACACCCGTTGGGCCACCCACGGTGCCCCTTGCGAGCGCAACGCCCACCCGCATTTCTCCGGCGACCTGGCCGTGGTGCACAACGGCATCATCGAGAACCACGAAGCCTTGCGCGCGCAGCTCAAGGCCCAGGGGTATGTGTTCACCTCCGACACCGACACCGAAGTCATCGCCCACCTGCTGAACCTCAAGCTCAAGGAGCTGGGTGACCTGACCGTGGCCCTCAAGGCCACCGTCAAAGAGTTGCACGGCGCCTACGGCCTGGCAGTGATCAGCGCCTCCCAGCCAGACCGCGTGATTGCCGCCCGCAGCGGCAGCCCGCTGGTGATCGGCCTGGGTCTGGGCGAGAACTTCCTGGCTTCCGACCAACTGGCCCTGCGCCAGGTGACCGACCGCTTCATGTACCTGGAGGAGGGTGATATCGCCGAGATCCGCCGCGACAGCGTGCAGATCTGGGACGTGACGGGGAGCCCGGTCGAGCGCGAAGCCGTGCAGTACCGCGACGGTGCCGAAGCTGCCGACAAGGGCGAGTTCCGCCACTTCATGCTCAAGGAAATCCACGAGCAACCGGCCGTGGTGCAACGCACCCTGGAAGGTCGCCTGAGCCAGAACCAGGTATTGGTCCAGGCCTTCGGTCCACAGGCCGCCGAGCTGTTCGCCAAAGTGCGCAATGTCCAGATCGTCGCCTGCGGCACCAGTTACCACGCCGGCATGGTTGCCCGTTACTGGCTCGAAGAGCTGGCCGGCATCCCGTGTCAGGTCGAAGTCGCCAGCGAGTTCCGCTACCGCAAGGTGGTGGTGCAGCCTGACACCCTGTTTGTGACCATTTCCCAGTCCGGGGAAACCGCCGACACCCTGGCCGCCCTGCGCAATGCCAAGGAGCTGGGCTTCCTCGCCAGCCTGGCCATCTGCAACGTCGGCATCAGCTCGCTGGTGCGTGAATCCGACCTGACCCTGCTGACCCAGGCCGGCCGTGAAATCGGCGTCGCCTCGACCAAGGCCTTCACCACGCAACTGGTCGGCCTGCTGTTGCTGACCCTGTCCCTGGGCCAGGTCCGTGGCACCTTGGCCAAGGGCGTCGAAGCGACCCTGGTGGAAGAACTGCGCCGCCTGCCGACCCGCCTGGGCGAAGCCCTGGCCATGGACAGCACCGTGGAAAAAATCGCCGAGCTGTTCGCCGAGAAGAACCACACCCTGTTCCTGGGTCGCGGTGCGCAATTCCCGGTGGCCATGGAAGGAGCGCTCAAGCTCAAGGAGATTTCCTACATCCACGCCGAAGCCTACCCGGCCGGTGAGTTGAAACACGGCCCGCTGGCGCTTGTGGATAACGACATGCCGGTGGTAACTGTGGCGCCGAACAACGAGTTGTTGGAGAAGCTCAAGTCCAACCTGCAGGAAGTGCGCGCCCGTGGCGGCGAGCTGATCGTGTTCGCCGATGAACAGGCAGGCATGACCAATGGCGAAGGCACCCACGTGGTCCACATGCCGCACATCCACGACATCCTGTCGCCGATCCTCTACACCATCCCGCTGCAACTGCTGTCGTACTACGTCGCCGTGCTCAAGGGCACCGACGTCGACCAACCGCGTAACCTGGCCAAGTCGGTGACCGTGGAGTGAGTTATCCACAGGCGTAAATCCTGTGGATCGAGAGGGTTAAAACTGTCGCAGGAGCCGGCCAGGTCTGTCCTACCGCCTCCTGCCTTTCGCCACCCCCTCGCGCCTGATGGACGGGCGCAATTAAAGATGGAAATGGCCCGCAGCCTCCGGCTGGTAAAGCACTTTCCTGATCTCGATCCGCCGGGTCCGATCAGAAATTCGCCAGTCGATGGCGTCCCCCTCCTGATAGCCCAGGATGGCGGCGCCGATGTCGGAATACACGGAATGCTTCCCTGCGTTGCTGTCCGCGTCTTCAGGGTAGACCAAGGCCACTTCGATCTCTTCGTCGTCCAGCTGCAGCAAGGCCCTGGAGTTCATCGTGACCACATTGCGCGCCACCTGCTGCGGCTTGACTACAATGGCTCGCTCAAGCTCATGTTCGAGTTCAACAACCGCCGGGCCTTGCTCGAGCACGATCAGACTCTCGAGCCTGGCCTTGTCGATTTCAGTGATGTAGATCCGGGTGGAGTCGCCAGCGGCACCTTCGCGCAAGAACTGGCGATAGCGCCCCGCCGTCATGGAAAACGACTTCAATGTCGGCGTTTCGCTCTCCAGCTCAAAGCCGCTGCGCAGAAAGGCTTTCAGCGAGCGCGCGTTGTCCGGGTGGATCTTGGCGATGAGCTTCTTGGCCCGCATGTCGAGGAAGGCCAGTTTCATGCCTTCGCGGATCGTGCGGGCGCCAAGGTTTCGGCCCCATTTGTCGCTGTCTCCGATGACCAGGACGATCTCGCAAGTTGAGTCGGTCTTGATCAGACGGACAAAACCCACTGGGGCGTCATGCCGGTCATAGGCCATGAAGAATCGGCCGCCCTGGTTGAATAGATGGGTCAGGATCGGCGATTGAGTCCGATCGATGGCTTGCTCGATGGAGCGCGAGACATGACGCGAATCGCTCAGGTAGCAGGTGACGCGTTCATCCTCCAACCAGTCCATCAGCTTTAGCGCGTGCGCCCGAGTAATTTCAGGGCATAACGAAATGAAAGGCTTGTTCATCTTCACCACACTTATTGCAAGGGATGAAAGCCCTTCATGGCTATGGCCATGACGGTTCTTTCGGCAACCGGCTATGTTAAGACATAACGCGAGTAATGCCGAATTGCCTGGGGCGTTCGAGGATTCAGCCTCTGGTCACTGAGCGTAAATAAAGACCGCCACCTCTGTTTTTCTTCCCACGGGAAACAGCGTGGCGATTTTGCCTTGATACAGGCCGGCCGTTTCTCTTGATATGCATTGGCCGAAGAGTTCTACGTGCCGAAAGTTGATCCCATAAAAATATCGATTAGAGTTATCCACCGCTAACTTGGCGGCGATATCTTGCTTGATCGGCCAGTGTATTAATCTCGGCTCGCTGTTAATCGCTTGCAACTACTGGGTATAAGCAACAAGGCTGCGGCTTTTCAGCCGATATAACGCTGGGTTGAAAATAACGCGGTGTATTGATTGCCCGTAGCCCTGCTGCACAGGGAGCGGCCTATGGCCGGCCAGCGGCCCTCACGGAAAAGCACAAGACTTCCGACCGAAAAACCGGATAATACCGGCCAAATTTGTGGCTCGTTATTCTGGTAATCCCCCATGGAAATCAAGGTCAACTTTCTCGACAACCTTCGACTTGAAGCCAAGTTCGATGACTTCACGGTAGTGGCCGATCAGCCTATTCGCTATAAGGGCGATGGCTCGGCACCGGGTCCATTCGATTACTTTCTGGCTTCGTCGGCGCTGTGTGCGGCCTATTTCGTGAAGTTGTATTGCGACACTCGCAGTATTCCTACCGAGAATATCCGCCTGTCGCAGAACAACATTGTTGACCCGGAAAACCGCTACAACCAGATTTTCAAGATCCAGGTCGAGTTGCCGGCTGATATTTCCGACAAAGACCGCCAGGGCATCCTGCGCTCCATCGACCGGTGCACGGTGAAGAAGGTGGTGCAGGCCGGGCCGGAGTTTGTGATTGAGGAAGTGGAAAACCTGGATGCCGATGCCCAGGCGTTGTTGATGCCCAATGCGGCCAGCGATGCCGGCACCTACATTGTGGGCAAGGACCTGCCGCTGGAGCAGACCATCGCCAATATGTCGGCCATTCTGGCGGGCCTGGGGATGAAGATCGAGATCGCCTCGTGGCGCAATATCGTGCCCAACGTGTGGTCGCTGCATATTCGCGATGCGCATTCGCCGATGTGTTTCACCAATGGCAAGGGTGCGACCAAGGAAGGCGCTCTGGCGTCGGCCCTGGGCGAGTTTATCGAGCGCCTGAACTGCAACTTCTTCTACAACGATCAGTTCTGGGGTGAGGACATCGCCAACGCGGCGTTTGTGCATTACCCGGATGAGCGCTGGTTCAAGCCCGGGCGTAAAGATGAACTGCCGGCCGGACTTCTCGATGCGTATTGCCTGAAGATCTACAACCGCGACGGCGAGTTGCGCGGTTCGCATTTGTACGACACCAACTCCGGCAACGAAGAGCGCGGCATCGTTTCGCTGCCCTTCGTGCGTCAGTCCGATGGCGAGGTGGTGTATTTCCCATCGAACCTGATCGAAAACCTGTTCCTCAGCAACGGCATGAGTGCCGGTAACACGCTGGCCGAAGCCCAGGTGCAGTGTCTGTCGGAGATCTTCGAGCGCGCGGTGAAACGCGAAATCATCGAAGGTGAATTCGCGCTGCCGGATGTGCCCCAGGACGTGCTGGCCAAATACCCCGGGATCCTGGCCGGGATTCAGGGCCTGGAAGCCCAGGGTTTCCCGGTGCTGGTGAAGGACGCGTCCCTGGGCGGTGAGTTTCCGGTGATGTGCGTGACCTTGATGAACCCGCGCACCGGCGGTGTATTCGCCTCGTTCGGCGCCCACCCAAGCCTGGAGGTGGCGCTGGAACGCAGCCTCACCGAACTGCTGCAGGGCCGCAGTTTTGAAGGCCTCAACGATTTGCCGCAGCCGACCTTCGAAGGCCATGCGGTCACTGAGCCGAACAACTTCGTCGAGCACTTTATCGACTCCAGCGGCGTGGTGTCGTGGCGCTTCTTCAGTTCCAAGTCGGACTACGAGTTTGTGGAGTGGGACTTCACCAGCCAGGGTGAAAACGCCAACGCCGAAGAGGCCGCGACGCTATTCGGCATTCTCGAAGGCATGGGTAAAGAAGCCTACATGGCGGTGTACGAGCATCTTGGCGCCCCGGCCTGCCGCATCCTGGTGCCGGACTACTCGGAAATTTATCCGGTGGACGATCTGATTTGGGATAACACCAACAAAGCGCTGTTCTTCCGCGCCGATATCCTCAACCTGCATCGCCTGGACGAGGAGGCCCTGAAGGACCTGGTCGAGCGTCTGGTGGAAAGTGAGCTGGACGACTACACCGATATCACCACCTTGATCGGCATCGAGTTCGACGACAACACGGCCTGGGGCCAGTTGACCATCCTTGAGCTGAAACTCCTGATTTACCTGGCCCTGCAGCAATTTGAAGAGGCCAAGGAGGCGGTCGAAACCTTCCTCCAATACAACGACAACACGGTCGAGCGCGGGCTGTTCTACCAGGCCGTGAACGCAGTGCTGGAAATGGAACTGGACGAAGACCTGGAGCTGGAAGACTACGAGGTCAATTTCCGCCGCATGTTTGGCAACGAGCGGATGGACGCCGCGATCGGTTCGGTCAATTCCAGCGTGCGTTTCTACGGCCTGACCCCGACCAGCATGAAGCTCGAAGGGCTCGACCGGCACCTGCGGCTGATCGACAGCTACAAGAAGCTGCACTCGGCGCGGGCCAATGTCGCGGCGTCAGCCCGTTAAATGCCCTGGTCGCGCCTGCTGTACCCATTGATCTTGGCCGGCGCGGCCGCGCTCCTGTTGCTGGGGGCGCTGACGCCGGTACTGTCCAACAGCCTGCTGTTGCTGATGGAGCGCTCCAACTTCATCCCGGCCGAGTCGTCGATCTGGACCTTCGAACCCACGGTGATCAACCAGGGTTCGTCGTCCTATTGGCTGTACGGCGAAGACCGGCAGCACTATTTTTATTTTTCCTACGCGGCGGATGCGCCTTATCGGTTGATCGCCAAGAACAACGGCTGCGTGGCGTTTGACAAGCATGACGTCACCACCTGGTGCATTCGCTAGAACAACCACCGCCGCCGAGGTTGATCCATGGACAGATTCCAGGAAATGCAGGTGTTTGTCTGTGTTGCCCAAGAGCAGGGATTTGCCGCGGCGGCCCGGCGCCTGAACCTGTCGGCGGCCAGTGTGACCCGCGCGGTGGCGGCACTCGAACAGCGCATTGGCAGCCTGCTGCTGACCCGCACCACCCGCAGCGTGCACCTGACCGATGCCGGCCAGCGTTTCCTCGAAGACTGCCGGCGAATCCTTGGCGAGTTGCAGGACGCCGAAGCCTCGGCCGCCGGGGTGCATGCCCAGCCCCGTGGGCAACTGACGATCACCGCGCCAGTGTTGTTTGGCGATTTGTTTGTCACGCCGCTGGTGGTCGATTACTTGCGGCAGTTTCCCGAGGTCAGCATCAACGCGTTGCTGGTGGATCGGGTGGCGAGCATGGTCGACGAGGGCATCGACGTCGCGGTGCGCATCGGCGAGCTGCCGGACAGCGGCCAGCATGCGATCCGGGTAGGCGAAGTGCGCCGGGTGGTGTGTGCCTCGCCGGCCTTTCTGTCGGCCCATGGTCGGCCTCAGCACCCGGAGGATTTGCGTCAGGCGCCGATCATTGCCCCGTCTGCGGTCGGCCAGTCGCGTCATTGGCAGTTTGAGCAGGGTGGTAGTGCACTGAGTATTCGCCTGGAGCCACGGCTGCTGGTTTCCGCTAACCAGGCGGCGATCAGCGCGGCGTGCCTGGGGCTGGGCCTGACCCGGGTGCTGTCGTACCAGGTGGCGAGCAGAGTGGCGGCTGGCGAACTGGAAATCGTTTTGCAGGCCTTCGAACTGGCGCCCTTGCCGATTCATGTGGTGTATCAGGGCGGGCGCAAGGCGCCGGCGCGGGTGCGCAGTTTTGTCGATCTGGCGGTACAGGGGTTGCGCGAGCACCCGGCATTGAGCGGCTAGCCACCCGGCTTTATTGCAGCCGATGAAATAATGGATTGTGTTTTCTGGTGATTCTGCAGTTTCAACACAAGGTGGAAGATGGCTCCCGTCAGTGCGGCTCCGGTGAGCCGCCGTTGCCTTGCGGAGTTCCCGTGTCCCAGTCCCCGATCAAGTTTTACAACTTCCCCCGTTCTGGCCATGCGCACCGCGTCGAGTTGATGCTGTCGCTGCTGGGCCTGCCGGTCGAGACCCTGTTGGTCGACCTGGCCCAGGGGGCACACAAACAGCCGGCGTTCCTGGCATTGAATTCATTCGGCCAGGTGCCGGTGATTGATGACCAGGGGGTGATCCTGGCCGACTCCAACGCGATTCTGCTGTACCTGGCGCAGCGTTATGGCCAGGGCCGCTGGCTGCCAAGTGACCCGGTGGGCGCAGCCCGGGTTCAGCGTTGGCTGTCGGTGGCGGCGGGGCCGTTGGCCTCGGGCCCGGCCACGGCACGCCTGATCACGGTGTTTGGCGCGCCGGACGATGCCCCGCAAGTGATTGCCCGTTCCCACACTCTGCTCAAAGTGTTCGAGCAGGAACTGGCGCCTAAGGCTTACCTGGCGGGTGCCGAGCCAACCATCGCCGATGTGGCGTGCTACAGCTATATCGCCCACGCCCCGGAAGGCAACGTGTCCCTGGCCGATTACCCCCAGGTCCGCGCCTGGCTGGCGCGCATCGAAGCCTGGCCCGGTTTTGTTCCGATGCCGCGTACTGTGGCCGGCCTGCAAACCGCGTAAACCACTGAGGGGCCAGCCAGTCTGGCGGCCCCGTTGACTGTGCCCCGGGCACAGGGGAGCCATCGTCATGAACCCACAATCGCCCTGGCATGCCGGTGAACAACGGTTGCAGGCGCATCTGGGCGTGGTTGAGCGCATGCAAGCCCTTGGCAGCAAGGTCATCCGCCAGGAAATGCCCGATCAGCACCGCCAGTTCTATCAGCAGTTGCCTTTCCTGTTGTTTGGCGCGGTGGATGCCGCGGGCAATCCTTGGGCCAGCCTCCTTGAAGGGCCGCCCGGCTTCGCCCATAGCCCGGCGCCGGAGCTGTTGCGCATTGAGCGTTTGCCAGCCCGCGACGACCCGGCGCAGTTGGCGGCGGGCGCCGCCATCGGCCTGCTCGGGATCGAACTGCACACGCGACGCCGGAACCGGCTCAATGGCCGGATCCAGGCTTACGCCGCAGACGGCTTCAGCGTTGCGGTGCAGCAGGCGTTCGGCAATTGCCCGCAATACATCCAGCGCCGCGAGTTCGAGCAGGCGCCACCCATCACCTCGGCCATGCCTGCGGTGCAACGGCTGGAACACCTGGACGCGGCCGCGACGGCCCTGATCAGCGCCGCGGATACGCTGTTTGTCGCCAGTTACCTGGACCAGCCGGAGGGCCGTTCGGTGGATGTTTCTCATCGTGGCGGGCCGCCCGGGTTCGTCAGGGTCGAGGGTAATTGCCTGACGATTCCGGATTACTCGGGCAACCGTTTCTTCAACACCCTGGGTAACCTGCTGCTCAATCCCCGCGCCGGTTTGCTGTTTATCGACTTTGCCCGGGGCGATCTGCTGCACCTCAGCGGCCGTACCCAGATCATCCTTGAGGGCCCGCAGGTCGAGGCGGTGCCGGGGGCCGAGCGGGTGTGGCAACTGCAGGTCGAGCACCTGGTGCGACGCCCGGCGGCCCTGGGTTTGCGCGGGCATTTCCCGGCGCCGTCGGTTTGATCGGAGCGGTGAAAAATACCCGGCGCGCATTGCTCCCGAGCCTGGGCCTGCGTAGGCTGGCGGATCTGAAAACAGGGCCTTGAACCGTAATGCCAGCCAGTTAAGGGCAAGCACTGTCATTGTGGCGAGGGAGCTTGCTCCCGCTGGGCCGCGCAGCGGCCCCAAAAATGGGACTGCTACGCCCCGGAGCCCCGGCTGGCCCCACGGGAGCAAGCTCCCTCGCCACAGGTTATGTTTCGCTCGCTCTAGCGCTTAACTGATCGGCATTAGCCTTGAACCGACCTTTTTTGCGTCAAGGGATACCCGCGATTCATGTCCGCTTCCGTCTGCGTCCGCCTTGGTGTGTTGCTGTTCGCCCTGTTGCTCGGCGGCTGCGAGCCCAGGGACACGAGCGCGCTCGATCAGCAGCTGTATATCTGGCAACGCCAATGGACCCCGGCCCACGGCGATGCACTGGCGCGGACCCGCGCCGACTTCTCCACCTTGCGCGTGCTGGCGCTGCAGGCCTTCCCCGGTGCCGGCTGGAGCCGCGCACGCATCGATGCACCGCTGCTCAAGGCCGACGGACGCCCGCTGATTGCGGTGATCCGCCTCGATGGCCAGCTCAAGAGCCTGGATCAGGCCGAGGTCAGCGCGCAGATCCTGCAATTGCTCGCTGACTGGCAGGCCCAGGGCCTGACCCCGGCCGGGGTGGAGATCGACCACGACGCCGGCAGTGCGCGGCTGCCGGCTTATGCCGGGTTCCTCACTCAATTGCGCGGCGTATTGCCGGCCTCTCTCAAGCTCAGCATCACTGCCTTGCCGTCGTGGCTGGGCAGCCGCGAGTTGCCGGCGCTGCTGGCCACGGTCGACAGCAGCGTGTTGCAGGTGCATGCCGTCAGCGATCCGCGGCGCGGCCTGTTCGATCCCCAGCAGGCCCGGCAATGGGCCGCGCGCTGGGCCAAGGTCAGCGATAAACCGTTCTACCTGGCCTTGCCGGCTTACGGCGTGGCCCTGCTGCCCAGTGATGGCGGGGCGCCGATTATTGAAAGCGAAGTGCCGGTGCCAGGCCTGGGCCAGCGCCGCGAGCTGATGGCCGACCCGGTGCAACTGGCCCAGCTGGCTCGCGAATTGCGCGCGGATCGGCCGCCCCATCTGGCGGGGTTGATCTGGTTTCGCCTGCCGCTCCAGGGCGATCGGCGGGCCTGGAGTGTCGAAACCCTGGGCGCGGTGGCCCGTGGCGATGAATTGGTCAGCCGGTGGCAGCTGACATTCAGCGAAAAAGACGGTCTGTTTGATATTCGCCTGGGCAACACGGGCAATCTCGACAGCCCCTTGCCCGAGCAGGTCAGCCTGGCGGTGGAAGGCTGCCAGGCCAGCGATGCCCTGGCCGGTTACGCGGTGCAACAGCGCCCCGGGCAGTTGCTGTTCACCCGGCGCAGTGAAGGCCGATTGCAGGCAGGAAACGCGCGAGCCCTGGGCTGGGCGCGTTGTTCAAGAATTGATCAAGGAGCGTCCCATGTTCGTCCCTAAACCCCGTCACCTGTTGTGCCTGAGCCTGTGCCTGCCGCTGACCTCGGCGCTGGCCTGCGGGCCGTTCTTCCCGGCGCGCCTGCTGGGTGACCGGGCGCAAACCCTGGCCGTGTTGCCCGAGGGCAGCTTTCAGTTCGAGGTCAGTCGCCTGGGGCAGGTGATTGCCGGGCTCAAGCCGGCGACCGAGGCTTCGCTGGCGCCCTATTACGACGGCGGCGAGCAGCCGTACCTGGAGCAGCGGGACAAGGCCGAGCAGGACGGCCTGACTGACGCCCAGCGCACGCTGGTGGCCCAGTTGCGTCAACTGCAGGACCCGCATCAGGCGCAGCAACAGGGCGCCAGCCTGCCACCGGAAATCAACCTGTACCTGGCCGGTGCCGTGGCCTTCAAGGCCGGCGACAACGCCCAGGCGGCGGAGTATTTCCGCCAGGTGCTGGCCTTGCCGGCGCCGCAGCGCGCACTGCGCAGTACCTGGGCTGCCTATTCCCTGGGGCGGGCGTTGTCCGCCATGGGCCAGGAGGCCAGCGACCTCGACGAACAGGGCCGCCAGGCGCTGATGCAGCAGGCCTGGCAGGCGTTCCAGCAAGCGCGGCAATTGAGCCGCGACGGCTTTGCCGACCCGTTGGAACTGGGCATCGCCAGTTTGGGCGAAGAAGCCCGCCTGGCGAAAACGGCCGGCGACTGGCAGCAGGCCATTGAGCTGTATGCCAGCCAGAGTCGCCTGGGTTCGTCGATCGGCACCAGCTCCCTGCGTGAGCTGGCGGGGGAACTCGCGGCACTGCCTGACGAGCAGTTGCAGGCCTTGTTCAGTCAACCTGCCGTCCCGCGCTTGCTGGCGGCGAGGCTGATCAGCCGCTTGACGGGCGAACCCACGCAGCGCTCGGAGTCTGATCAGAAAATGATCAAGCTGCTCAGCCATTCGGCCAGCGGCAGTCTGGACAACGCCGACCGCCTGGCGGCACTGAATTATCAGATCGGCGACTACGCCACCACCAAGCTGTTGCTCGAACAGGCCGGCGATGGCGGCCTGGCCTGGTGGCTGCGGGCCAAGCTGGCGCTGCGCGACGGTGACAAGGCCGCGGCGGCCAGCGCCTATGCCAAGGCGGCCAAGGCCTTCCCCCGGGGCGAAAGCTGGGGTGAGCGCACCGGCGAGGACGGCAACTACGAAACCCTCAGGCCCGGCTGTCGGGTCGAGGGTGAAAGTGCGGTGCTGGCGCTGGAGCGTGGCGATTACCTGCAGGCGTTCGAGCAGCTGTATCACAGCGACGACATCTACTGGCAGGACGCGGCCACCGTGGCCGAGCGCGTGCTGACCGTGGATGAACTCAAGCAGTTCGTCGACACCCAGGTCCCGGCGCCACCGCCGACGCCCAAGCAGGAACAGGGCTACTACCAGACCCTGCCGATTGCCGCGCAGCTGCGAGAACTGCTCGGCCGCAGGTTGTTGCGCGAAGGCCGCTACGCCGAAGCGCCGGGCTACTTTGACAGCCCCGAGTTGCAGGCCACTGCCAAGGCCTATGGCGATTACCGGCGCCAGGCGGAATCGGCCTGGCTGCCCACCGGCCGTGCCGAAGCCTACTACCGGGCCGGGCAATTGGCGCGCAAGTCGGGGATGGAGATCCTCGGTTATGAGATGGGGCCGGATTACCGCACCCTGTGGGGGGACTACAGCCTGGAGATCCCCGCGACCACGGTCGGGCCTTTTGTCAGTGCGGCGGAAGTCGAACGCCAGCAGGCCAGCCAGGCCGAGCCCGACGTGCGTTATCACTACCGCTATGTGGCGGGCGCCTTGGCCAACACCGCCGCCGATTTCCTGCCCCACAGCAGCCAGGCCTTCGCCGCGGTGCTGTGCAAGGCGGCGCGCTGGACCCGGGGCAGCGATGTCGAGATCGACTACTACCAGCGTTATGTGGAACACGGCCCCTATGTGGAATGGGCCGGCAACTTCGGCATGAACTGTGAAGAGCCGAATTTCGACACCGCCAACAAACGCTACCTGACCCAGTGGCTGGACGGGCTGTACTCCACACTGCGAGCCCACAAGACCGGCGTACTGCTGGGCGCAGGTTTGCTGGCGCTGGGCGCCGGCTACCTGCTCTGGCGCAGAAGAGCCTAAGCGGCAAGCTTCAAGCGGCAAGCTACAAGTTTGAGGCTCGCCGCTCGCCGCTTAGAACTGCGTTGCTGCTCCTTCCACATCCATTGCTGCCTGGCGCAGGGCTTCGGAGCGGGTGGGGTGGGGGTGGCAGGTGAGGGCGATGTCTTCGGCCGAGGCCGAGAACTCCATGGCCACGCAATACTCGCCGATCATTTCACTGACGCTGGGGCCCACCAGGTGCACCCCGAGGATCTGGTTGGTGTGCTCATCGGCCAGCACCTTGGCGAAGCCTTCGGTCTCGTGGTTGATCTTGGCCCGGCTGTTGGCGCTGAACGGGAACTTGCCGACCTTGTAGGCCCGGCCTTCGGCCTTGAGCTGCTCCTCGGTCTTGCCGACGCTGGCCAGTTCCGGCCGGGTGTAGATGACGTTGGGGATCAGCGCGTAATTGACCTCGGCGGCCTTGCCGACGATCTGCTCGATGCAGGCCATGGCTTCGTCCTCGGCCTTGTGGGCGAGCATCGGCCCGGAGGTCACGTCACCGATCACCCAGACCCCGTCCGCCGCCGTACGGTGGCGCTCATTGGCCAGCATGCCCCGCGGGTCGGTGCTCAGGCCGACGTTTTCCAGGCCCAGCCCCTGGGTGTAAGGCCGGCGCCCGATGGCTACCAGCACGTAGTCGGCCTCGATCAGCTCTGCGCTGCCGCCGGCCGCCGGTTCGACGCTCAACTGCACGCCATTGGCCGAGGGGGTGGCGCCGGTGACCTTGGCCCCGAGCTTGAAGGCGATGCCCTGTTTGCCCAGGGCGCGCTGCAGGGTTTTGCCGGCTTCGCCGTCGACCCCGGGGCAGATCCGGTCCAGGTATTCGACCACGGTCACCTCGGCCCCCAGGCGGCGCCAGACCGAGCCCAGCTCCAGGCCGATGACCCCGGCCCCGATCACCACCAGGTGCTTGGGCACTTCGCCCAGGGACAGGGCACCGGTGGAGTCGAGGATGCGTTTATTGTCGATCTCCACCCCGGGCAAGGGCGTCGGCTCGGAGCCGGTGGCGATCACAATGTCCTTGGCCTGCAATAAGGTCTTGGCGCCCTGGTTGTCGGTCACCGTGACCTGGCCCGGCCCGTCGATATGGCCCCAGCCCTTGATCCAGTCGACCTTGTTCTTGCGAAACAGAAACTCGATGCCCTTGGTCAGGCCAGCCACGCTTTCATCCTTCTGTTTCATCATCTGCGCCAGGTTGAGGGTCGGCTTGACCTCGATGCCCAGGTTGACGAATTCCTGGCCCATGGCCGCGTCGTACAGCTCCGAGGCATGCAGCAAGGCCTTGGACGGCATGCAGCCGACGTTCAGGCAGGTGCCGCCGAGGGTGGCGCGGCCTTCGACGCAGGCGGCTTTCAGCCCCAGCTGGCCGGCACGGATGGCCGCGTTGTAGCCACCGGGGCCACCGCCCAGAATCACGACGTCGTAGGTACTCATGGGGTTACTCCTGCACAAGGGATGAGAAAGGGAGACCGTTAAAGGCGGCTCGGATAAAAAATTATGGTCGTAATATGAGACTTCGAAAGCGCACCGGTCAAGGGCCGGGTTTCGAGGAGGGAAGGCGGGGCAGAGCAGGAGGGAGGTTGCTCGGGGGAGGTCGATGCCCCCGCCCGAGCGATAGCGCGTCGTTACCTCAGGTCCACCAGTAGCGCACCAGGTGGAAGAAGATCGGCGCGGCGAAACACACCGAATCCAGGCGATCGAGCATGCCGCCGTGGCCTTCGATCATGTGGCCCCAGTCCTTGACCCCACGGTCGCGCTTGATGGCCGACATGACGATGCCACCGGCGAAGCCCAGCAGGTTGATCAGCAGGGCGATCAGGAACGACTGCCAGATGTTGAACGGGGTGATCCAGAACAGCGCGCCGCCGATCAGCGAAGCCAGCAGGATGCCGCCGACAAAGCCTTCCACGGTCTTGGACGGTGACAGGTTGGGCGCGATCTTGCGTTTGCCGAAGAGTTTTCCACAGACGTACTGCAGCACGTCCGACAGTTGCACGACGATCACCAGGTAGGCGATCAGCAGCAGGTTGCGGCCTTCATAACCGGCAATGTCGAGGGTCAGCAGGGCCGGCACGAACGACACGCAGAACACCGCGATCATCAAGCCCCACTGGACCTTGGAGGCGCGTTCCAGGAAGTGCGTGGTGTCGCCGCCCAGGGACGCCAGGATCGGTAGCAGAAGGAACACGTAGACCGGGATAAAGATCGAAAACAGCCCGTACCAGTCCGAGTAGATCAACAGGTATTGCAGGGGCAGCGCCAGGTAGAACGCCGCCACCAGCGCCGGGTAGTCGCTGCGCCGGGTCGGGGTCAGGGTCAGGAATTCACGCAGGGCGTAGAACGACACCGCGTAGAACAGCAGGATCACCGCGCTGGTGCCGAGCCAGAACGCCAGGCCGATCACCACCACCATCACCCACCAGGCGTTGATCCGCGCGTTGAGGTTGTCGATCACCGAGTTGGGCGTGCCGCGGGTGCGCAGCTTGAGGATGAAACCGATCAGCGAGGCCAGCACCAAAATGGCACCGATGCCGCCGAACAACATCAGGGTTTGCTTATCCATGTCAGGAATGCTCCGGGGCCAGGGCCAGCAGCGCTTCGCGGCTGCGTTCAAGGAAGTGCTCTTTGCTTTCACCTTCTTCAAGGTTCAGCGGGGCGCCGAAACTGGTGGTGCATAACAGCGGCAGCGGCAGGAACCGGCCCTTGGGCATGACCCGGTTCAGGTTGGCGATCCACACCGGGATCAATTGCGCCTGTGGGTAACTTTTTGCCAGGTGGTAGATCCCGCTCTTGAACGGCAGCAGGCCGTCTTCGAGGTTGCGCGTGCCTTCGGGGAAGATGATCAGCGAATCACCGTTCTCCAGGGCATCGAGCATGGGCTGCAAGGGGTTATCCACAGGCTCTTTGCGCTCGCGGTCGATCAGCACGCCGTTGAACACCCGGTTGATGATGTAGCGGCGCAGGGTGCTCTTGTGCCAGTAGTCGGAACCGGCCACCGGTCGCGTCAGCTTGCGCAGGGCCGGCGGCAACGAAGCCCAGAGCAGCACGAAATCGCCGTGGCTGCTGTGGTTGGCGAAGTAGATGCGCTGGGTCGCTTCCGGCGCGCAGCCGAGCCACAGGCTGCGAGCCCCGGTGATGCTGCGCGCGGCAGAGGTGATGAGGGTGGAGACCACGGGTTCGAACATGAGAATTCCTTATCCGGCAAAGGCCAGCCAGGGGCTGGCCAGGATGAAGCCCAATGTCAGCAAAACTTGTGCAGCGAGCAGCAGGGCCTGGCGGCGCAACAGCCCCAGGGCACCACGGGTACGTTCCGGCCAGGGCCGGCCAGCGCGTGCGGCGGGTTGCAGGCCCAGCGCACTGAGGGCCAGGTCCAGCGCCTGGGTGCGCTCGGCCAGTGGCTGTGGGTCGTCGGCGACCCGTTGAAACAGGTCGGCATCGAAGGCCACGCGCAGCGCCCAGTATTTTTCCAGCAGGCCCAGCACCAACAGGGTCGCCCCGAAAAACAGCAGCCATGGATTGAAATTCGCCAGCCACCAGGGGCTCAGCCCCAGAGCGACACCGAACAGGCTCAGGCCTGTGGATAACTGATCCAGGCTGCGCCCGCTGCGCAACAGGCTGGCCATCGCGTGCAATTGCATGTCAGTGGCCATAAACCGCACCCGCGACTGTGGATAACTGCTCCAGGGCCTGACGGTGCGCCGGGTGCAGGACGATCTGCGGCCGCGCACGCTGAATCTGCACGATAGCGGCATCGACATTGACCGCGCGCCCGGTGTGCAGCAGCCAGGCGGCGATGGCGGTGGCGCTGCGGGAATAACCCAGGGCGCAGCACACCAGCAGCGGGCCGTGCTGGCGCAGGCGCTCGATGGCCTGCGCGGCGGCCAGGCACTGTTCGGCGCTGGGGGCGGTCAGGTCGAGCACAGGGATCGAGCGGTAGGCCAGGTGCCGGGCATCCAGGGACAGCTCGGCGCACAGGTCGACCACCGCGCTGAACGGGCTGTCCCGCAGCTCGGCGGGGGTCGGAATCCGCCCCAGCCAGACGTTATCCACAACCTGGTCCGGCTGTGGATGCTTGCGCGTCCACAGCCTGGAGTTGATCCAGGCCGCCGCCAGGTAAGGCGCCAGCAGCCAGCGCGCGGCGGGGCTCAAGCGCCCGTCCGCGCTTTTTTGAAAGCCTTCGGCGCCGATCAGGGCGTAGTTCAGGGCCACCAGCAGCACGGCCACGGCCGGCCACACCAGCCACAGCCAGGCGCCGCCCAGGGTCAGGGCAGGGTAGCCCAATAGCGCCGCTGCAATTGCGTAGCGCACGGCCAACTGCCAGCGCTTGGGGTCCTGGGCGGGCTTGAGGCGCAGCAGCGGGCTGGGCCGGTCCAGGGGCCAGAGCCAGACGCACAGCCAGCCGGCCAGGGCGCCTGTGGGCAAGTCGACAAAGTGGTGTTGATAAGTGGTGAGTACCGAGACCCCGATCAGCGCGAACCAGCCGTGCACCAGCCAGCGCCAGAGCCCTTGGCTGTGCCGTTGATAGCAGACCCAGAGGATCACCAGCAGGGCGATATGCAGCGACGGCGCCTGGTTGAACGGTTTGTCGAACCCGGCCAGGACCTCGAACATCCAGCCGAACACCCCATCCAGCTCCGGCCGGGCAAAGGTGAAGCTCAACGGCCAGAGCAGGAAGCAACTGACCGCGATCAACTGCGCCGTCAGCAGGCGCAGGGCGTGGCGCTTGAGTTCTTCGCGGCTGTTGGGCAGCAACAGGGACAGGCCGTACAGCAGGTCGATGGACCAGTAGGGCACGATGGTCCAGGCCCAGAACGGCATGTGGCTTTCCCAGCCGAACACCAGGCTGCCGACATCGTCACGCTGGGAGGTGTACCAGGTGGCGAAACCGTAGGTGCTGAAAAACAGCGGTGCCAGCAGCAACAACCAGAGCACCGCGGGTTTCAGCAAGCCGGGCTCGCGGCCCGGCGTTGCGGCGTGGGTCATCATTGCACCCGTTGGGCCAGGGACACGCTGAAAATGCCCCACTCATCGACGCGCATGGTCACTTTGCGGAAACCGGCGGCTTCCACCAGTTGGTCCATCTCCGCCTGGGTCCGGCGGCGCATGACCCAGGCCTGGCCCTGGCGGTGGCTGGTCAGGGCGCGGGCGATCAGTTCCAGCTGCGGGTGCCACGGCTGCCCGGTGTACACCAGGTAACCGCCGGGTTCCACGGCCTCGGCCAGGCCGGACAGCGAGCCGCCGACCATCTGGTTGTCGGCGAACAGCTCGTACAGGCCCGAGACCACCGCCAGGGTCGGTTTCGGGTCGAGTGCCGCGAGGTCGGCACGGTCGAAGGCGTCGCCTTTGACGAAGCGGGCAATCTGGCCCAGGCCTTTCTCGCCGATCAGCGCACTGCCGTCACGCACGTTGATGTCGCTGTAGTCGCGCAGCAGGATCGATTCCGGCAGCGGGCTGACCCCTTGCAGGGCTTCGAGAATGTAACGCCCGTGACCGGCGGCGATGTCGACGATGCGCACTTCGCTGTTCTGTTCGCGCAGCTTGCCCATGGCCAGGCGCAGCAGCTCCTCGACGTTCAGCTTGCGTTGGCGGATGCCGCGCCAGCCGATGGAGTTGAGGTAGTTCTGGTCGATCATGCGGCCCAGGGCCGAGGTGCCGGTGGGTGTGTTGCGGTACACGTAGTCCAGGGTGCTGCCGGAATCGAAACCGGTGTCGAAGCCCAGCTTGACCCCGGCCGACAGCTGGCTGCCCAGGCGCATGCTGGCGCGGGTCATGCGCCAGTACAGGTCACGGGGCGAGTTGTGCGGCAGCGGCGCGGCCAGGGATTCGGATTCGGCACAGGTGGCGCCCAGGCGATCGGCATCGAGCAGGGAAGGGCGGTCCAGGGGCTGGGCGAAGGTCTGCAGGATAAAGCGTCGTGCGCTGGCAACCGCTGGGGCGCGGTTCTTCTCGCCCAGGGTGTCGTGGAAGAAGCCCGGCAGGATGTGTTTTTCCTTGTGCAGGCTGCCCAGGCGTTCGAAGAACTGCTCCTGGGGTTTGCGGTGCACCACGAAGTCGGCGCCGGAAATCAGCAGTTGGGTCGGCACCTGGATCGCCTGGGCGTCGGCCACCACGCGATCGGCGGCTTCATACAGGCCGAGCAAGACGTTGACCGAGATCGCCTTGGTGATCAGCGGGTCGCTGTCATAGGACGCGACGCGTTCCGGGTCATGGCTGAGAAAGCGCGCCTTGACGTAGCTGTTGACGAAGAAGTTGCCGCGAAACTTGCGCATCAGGGCCAGGCCGCTGCGAGCAAAGGGCACGTAGAGCTTGACCTTGAACGCCGGCGACGCGAGTACCAGGGAACGGATGCGTGGCGCGTAGTCGTGGACCCAGGTCGAGACGATGACCGCGCCGACACTCTGGGCGACGACCGCGATGTGCTCTTCGTCGATCTGGTAGGTGGCGTTCA
Organism: Pseudomonas sp. CF161; assembly: GCF_000416215.1. Taxonomy (NCBI): domain Bacteria; kingdom Pseudomonadati; phylum Pseudomonadota; class Gammaproteobacteria; order Pseudomonadales; family Pseudomonadaceae; genus Pseudomonas; species Pseudomonas sp. CF161. The sequence continues at coordinate 2,071 of NZ_ATLP01000032.1, read as the reverse complement.
GGTGGTCGCAAAAGGTCTGCACGTCCCGCGCGCTGGTGGCGAAACTCGGGCTGTCGCCCCGTGCACCCGGGGACTGGCCATGGCCACGGGCGTCCCAGGCGAAGAAGTCGAAGCCGGGCAGGTCCAGTTCGTCCACCAGGTGGGCGATGCGTCCGGAGTGTTCGTGACCGCGGTGGAACAACAGCACGGCCTGGCGCGGCTCGCCGGGTGTGGCGGCGGTGGCTGGCCAGTGCCGGTAAAACAGTTCTACGCCATCGTGGGTAGTGAACGTCTGGTGTTGAGCATCGCGCATTGCAATTTCCTTATGCTGAGGGAGCGTTGTTCTGCACTTCTTTAAGGCCCTGGCGGACCCGGTTCACGAGGGTGTAAAGCAGCAGTGCGGCGACGATCGCCAGGACGCCGTTGATCCAGGCAGCGGCAAGCCAGCCCAGGGCAATGCCGGTGGCCATGACGCCGAGGATGAACGCCCGATCGCTTTTGCCCATTGGCCCGTCGTAACGCCGGGTGGCGCCGACCATCGGTCCGAGCACGCCGGCGTATTCGCTGAACAGCGCCAGCAGCGTGACCGCCAGCACCAGCAGCAGGCTGACGCCGGGGATCACGGCAAACGGCAGGATCAGTGCGCAATCGGCGACGATGTCGCACAGTTCATTCAGGTAGGCGCCGAGGCGCGACTGCTGGCCGAACTCTCGGGCCAGCATGCCGTCGATGGCGTTCAACGCCATGCGCAGGATCATCCATAGGGGAATCAGGGCGAACAGCCACAGGTGGCTGGCGAAAAAGGCGATCACCACACCCACCAGCACCGAGACCAGCCCGGCCAGCACGGTGATCTGGTTGGCCGTGGTGCCGTTGTCGTAAAGACGCTGTACCAGAGGCCGCAGCAGGTTCTGAAAGCGCGGTTTGAGCTGATAAATCGAGAGCATGGTGGGACAGTTCCTTGTCACGCTGGGGAAGCCGGGTTGGATTATTGCCATAAATCCCGGGGCGCCGACATCAGTACTTCCCTTGAGGCCCCGGGTTGCCTAGTGATTTTTTGACGCACCGCACAGACGAAAAGGCATAGGTCGTGACAAAAATTTCACTACTATTGTTATATTGTAACTAATTGTTTCGATTTCAGCGGCCTGGAAATTATCCACAGGCCCGGTTTGAACAACTGTACCTGTTGGGGTGGTATGCAAGTCGATCTTGATGCGCAAGGGGAGGGCGTCCAGGCCTTGCCACGGTTTCAGCGCGCGGGGTTTCACGCCCGCCGCTTGAAACGCTGGGGGGTTGGCCTGGCCGCCGTCGCGGCGAGTGCGATGGTGCTGGCGTTGTTTGTGGTGCTGTTTGCAACGCAGTCGATCTGGCCGGTGCTGCTGATGAACCTGGCAGCGGCACTGATGGTGCTGGTCTGCGGCCTGCAATCGGCCTGGTGGGTGGCGCATTGGCGTGCCGGGGCGCTGGAAAACGCACCGCTCCTGATTGAGCCCCAGCCCATTTCCCCTGACGCGCCAACCCCCGCCGCCTACGAGCGTTTGCTTGAAGGCATGGGCCGGCGCGGGCGCGGGCTGTTATCGCAGATCGGCGCGCCGACCTTGTGGCTGGCGGCCGGCGCCTTGCTGGCGCTGTGGGCCATCAGCCAGTTCTGGAACCTGGAGTTGCCAGGTGCGGCCCTTGGTGTGTCCGCCAGTGTGGGCGCGGCCCTGGCCTTGTTGCTGGCGTTCGCCCTGCTGGTGTTCGAGCGACAGCTGTCCCAGGAGCACCCCGCTGAATGGCCGGAGGCCGGGGCTTTGGCGCAGCTGGCGCGGGTGGCGATCATCTGCCTGGTGCTGGGTGCGCTGTGCCTGTTGTTTGCCGGCGAATCCGCCGTCTGGCCGGTGCGCCTGGCGGTGCTGCTGGGGGCGTTGCCGGGGTGGGTGGCGGTGGAGCTGCTGCTGCGGGCGCTGCTGTCCCTGTTCAGCCCCCACCGCGCACGCCTGGAGCCGCGGCTGCTGGCCCACAGCGTGGTGGCCGATATGCTGCGCTGGCCGCCGCAACCGCTGCGCGCCCTGCAACACGAGCTGCACAACCGCTTTGGCATCGACCT
>NZ_ATLP01000031.1:0-74152 GCF_000416215.1 Pseudomonas sp. CF161 | reverse complement strand
ATTTATGAACGTTTCGGCAAGCCGGTGGCGGTGTTCGGGCCGGGCCTGCACGCCGGGCTGCCCTGGCCGCTGGGGCGGGTGTTGAGTGTGGAAAACGGCGTGGTGCACGAGTTGGCCACCAGCGTCGGCGAGGCGCCGCCACCGACCCAGGCCGAGCCGGCGGAAGGCCCGGCGCCGGTGGTCGCCAATCGGCTGTGGGACGCGAGCCACGTCAACGACAAGTCCCAGGTGATTGCCAGTGGCAGTGGCGACAAGCAGAGCTTCCAGATCGTCAATATGGACGTGCGGTTTGTCTACCGCATCGGCCTGGACGACAGGTCAGCGCTCGCGGCCACCTATAACAGCGCCGATGTGCCGAGCCTGATCCGCAGCACGGCCAGCCGGGTGCTGGTGCATGACTTTGCCTCGCGAACCCTCGACGGCCTGCTGGGCGCAGACCGCGGCAACCTGGCCGATGATATCGGGCGCGCGGTGCAGGCCGACCTGGCGCAACTGGACAGCGGGGTGGAAATCCTCGCCACCGTGGTCGAAGCCATTCATCCACCGGCTGGCGCCGCCAATGCCTATCACGGCGTACAGGCGGCGCAGATCGGCGCCCAGGCGCTGATTTCCCGGGAGCGGGGTGCGGCCAGCGAGCAAACCAACCAGGCTCATTTGCAAGCCAGTGTGCTGCGCGATCAGGCCCAGGCCACGGCCCACGAAGTGCAGGCGGCGGCCCAGGCCGCCGACCTGCGTTTCACGGCCGAGCAGAAGGCCTATGCCAACGCCGGCCAGGCGTTTGTGCTGGAGCAGTACCTGAGCCAGCTGACCCAGGGCCTGGCGCACGCCAAGTTGCTGATTCTCGATCACCGTCTGGGCGGCGACAGCGCGCCGACCATTGACCTGCGTTCTTTCAATCTACCGACCGAGCTTTCGGTGCCGCGTAAAACCGCTCAGCCAGGAGCCGCCCAGTGAGCCAGTCTTCCCCTACCCACGAGCATCACGACGATCACCCCGGTCACGCTCACAGTCATGGCGGCCACCATCACGGGCACCACCACCATCATCATGGCGAGTCGGCAGAGGCGGGGCCTTTCCCTTGGCGGCGCATGGGCTGGGCGCTGTTGCTGGTGCTGTTTGCCCTGGCCGCGGCGAGCCTGGTGCAAGTGCGCTCCGGCGAGGCCACGGTGATCACCCGCTTCGGCAACCCGGCCCGGGTGTTGCTCGACCCGGGCCTGGGGTGGCGCTGGCCGGCACCGTTCGAGGCGGCAATTGCGGTCGATCTGCGGCTGCGGACCACGTCCAGCGGTTTGCAGGATGTGGGCACCCGCGATGGCTTGCGCATCATCGTCCAGGCCTACGTGGCGTGGCAGGTGCAGGGTGACCCGGAAAACGTGAAGCGCTTTATGCGCGCGGTGCAAAACCAGCCGGATGAGGCGGCGCGGCAGATTCGTACCTTTGTCGGCTCGGCCCTGGAAACCACCGCCAGCAGTTTTGACCTGGCCAACCTGATCAACACCGACGCCAGCAAAGTGCAGATCGCCGACTTCGAGGCGCAGTTGCGCAAGCAGATCGAGCAGCAGTTGCTCAGTACCTACGGTGTGCGGGTGTTGCAGGTTGGGGTCGAGCGCCTGACTTTGCCCTCGGTGACCCTGACCGCCACCGTGGATCGCATGCGCGCCGAGCGTGAAACCATCGCCACCGAACGCACCGCCATCGGCAAGCGCGAAGCGGCGCAGATTCGCTCCGCCGCCGAGCGCGAAGCGCGCATGGTGCAAGCCGACGCCACGGTAAAAGCGGCCGAGATCGAAGCACAATCGCGGGTTGAAGCAGCGCAGATTTATGGCCGCGCCTACGCCGGCTCGCCCCAGCTGTACAACCTGCTGCGCTCCCTGGACACCCTGGGCACGGTGGTCACCCCCGGAACCAAGCTGATTTTGCGCACCGATGCGGCGCCGTTCCGGGTCTTGGTGGATGGACCGCCGAGCCTGGGCAACAAAGCGTCCGGGTCGCAGCCATGAGCGATAAGGTTCCACGTGGAACACATGAATTGGCCAGCCCCTGGATTCAGGCCGGTCGCCTAGCGTTTCTGGCGCTGTACGGCGTCACCGTCCTCGCGGCGGTGGCCTGGGCGTTTTCCAACGTAAGGCAAATCGATCCGCAAAACCGCGCGGTGGTGGTGCACTTTGGTGCCCTGGAACGGATTCAAAATGCCGGCCTGCTCCTGGCCTGGCCGCGTCCTTTTGAACAAGTGGTATTGCTGCCGGCGGCCGATCGGGTGATCGAGCGTCGGGTGACCAGCCTGTTGCGCTCCGATGCGGCGTTGCAAGGCGACCGGGTCGCCAGTTTTGCCACGCCCCTGAGCGACACCCTGGCCGGTTCCGGTTACCTGCTGACCGGTGATGCCGGGGTGGTGCAACTGGATGTGCGGGTGTTCTACAAGGTCAACGAGCCTTACGCCTTTGTCTTGCAGGGCGAACATGTGCTGCCGGCCCTCGACCGCCTGGTGACCCGCAGCGCCGTGGCACTGACCGCCGCCCGCGACCTGGACACCATCCTGGTCGCGCGGCCGGAACTGATCGGTGCCGACAACCTGGCCGCCGAACGCCGCGAGCGCTTGCGCGGCGATCTGGTGCAGGGCATCAACCAGCGCCTGACGGAGCTGACCGCCACCGGCCAGGGCCTGGGGATCGAAGTGACCCGGGTCGATGTGCAATCGAGCTTGCCCGGGCCCGCGGTCAGCGCTTTCAACGCGGTGCTGACGGCCAGCCAGCAGGCCGACAAGGCCGTGGCCAACGCCCGCACTGACGCCGAAAAACTCACCCAGGGCGCCAACGAACAGGCCGACCGGGCGTTGCAAGTGGCCCACGCCCAAGCCGGCGAGCGGCTGGCCAAGGCCCAGGCCGACACCGCGACCATCCAGAGCCTGGCGCTGGCCCAGCAGCAAGGCACCGACCCGGAGATGCTGCTGCGGATCTACCGCGAGCGCCTGCCGAAGATTCTCGGCCAGGCCGCCTCGGTGACCACGGTCAACCCTAAAGATGATTCCCGCCTGATCATTCAGGGAGCCGAACAATGACCGCCCACACCCATGCCGCTCCGCCCGCGAGCATGCTGACCTCCGCCGAACAGCGCAGTGCCGCCCGGCAATTGACCCTGGCCATGCTGGCCCTGGGGTTGCTCGGCCTGGGTCTGGCCTGGCGCTGGCTGGCCCCGGAGCAGGAGAGTGTCAGCCAATTGCTGCTGGGTGTGGCCTCGTTGCTGGTGGCGGTGCCGGTGATGCGCTCGGCCTGGTACAGCCTGCGCTACCCGAGCCTGCACGGCATCACCGATCAACTGATCGCCTTGGCGATGCTCGGTGCCTGGGCGACCGGCGACCTGCTGACGGCGGCGCTGCTGCCGATCATCATGATCTTCGGCCATGTGCTGGAAGAGCGCAGCGTCATCGGCTCCCAGGAAGCGATCCATGCCCTGGGCCGCCTGACCCGCAGTCATGCACGCCTGGTGCAGGCCGATGGCAGTGTGCGCGAAGTGGATAACTCGATCCTCAAGGCCGGCGACATCGTGGAAGTGCGCGCTGGCGACCGGGTGCCGGCCGATGGCCTGGTGTTGTCCGGACAGGCGAGCCTGGACACCGCGCCGATCACCGGCGAGTCGGTGCCGCTGGAGGCCAGCGTCGGCACCCTGGTATTTGGCGGGGCGATCAATCTCGATGGCTTGCTGCGCCTGGAAGTCACCCGCACCGGCAATGAGTCGACCCTGGGCAAGGTCATCGCCCTGATGCAAAGCGCCGAGCGTTCCAAGCCGCCCATCACCCGTCTGCTGGAGCGTTATGCCGGCAGCTACATGGTGCTGGTGTTGCTGCTGGCGGCGGTGACCTGGTTTGTCACCAACGACGCGCAAGCCATGCTCGCGGTCCTGGTGGCGGCCTGCCCCTGTGCGCTGGTGCTGTCGGCCCCGGCCACGGCCATTGCCGGGATCGCAGTGGCGGCGCGCCACGGCATATTGATCCGCAGCTCGGCCTTCCTCGAAGAGTTGGCCGACCTGACGTCGCTGGTGGTGGACAAGACCGGGACCCTGACTTACGGCACCCTGCGGTTGCAGTCCATCGACAGCCCGCAGCAAGACCACGGCGCGTTGCTCAGCCTGGCGGCCAGCCTCGGTTCCGCCAGCAGTCACCCGGTTAGCCGCGCCTTGGCCGGGTTGGTGGGCCAGGAACAGCTCCAGGCCCTGAGCGATATTCGTGAGCGCCAGGGCCTGGGCGTGGTGGCGCAGACCCTTGAGGGCGAAGCGGCCCTGGGTCGCCCCGAGCTGTTCGAGCAGTTGGGCATCAGCACCAGCCCGGTGCCGAGCCATGACGGGCCGATTGCCGGCCTGGCCTTGAATGGGGAGTTTCTGGCCTGGCTGCTGCTGGCAGACAGCATCAAACCCGAAGCGCGTGCTGCCCTCGATGAACTGCGCGAGTTGGGCCTGGGCCGCCAGTTGCTGCTGACCGGCGACCGACAGAGCGTGGCCGACAGCCTGGCGCTGGAGGTGGGGATTCGCGATGTGCAAGCCCAGGCCTTGCCGGAAGACAAACTCAACCGGGTGCTGCAAGAGATCGACAGCGGCTTCCGGCCGATGGTGGTGGGGGACGGGATCAACGATTCCCTGGCACTCAAGGCCGGCGTGGTCGGCGTGGCCATGGGCGCGGGCGGTGCCGATATCGCCCTGGCTTCGGCGGATGTGGTGCTGATCGGCAGCGACCTGCGGCGCCTCGGCACCTGTGTGCGCTTGAGTCGGCAATGTCGGCAGACCTTGCAGGTCAATGTGATCATCGGCCTGGGCTGGACCCTGGCGATTGTGGCCTTTGCCGCGTTCGGCTGGCTCGGTGCGGCAGGGGCGATGATCGCGGCAGTGCTGCACAACCTCAGCACGCTGCTGGTGCTGGGTAACGCCGGGCGCCTGCTGCGTTTCCAGGAGCCGCTGCTCAAACTCTGATGGGGGCGGTGAAGGTGCTTGGAACTTTGCCGAAGTGCACGACGTCCTCTGTCCAGAGGGCGTGGCTTTGCAGGTGAGCATTGGCGGGAATTTTGGGTACTCGATGGCGGTTTGCCCCATCGAGGCTCATAGAAACCGGCTATCAGATCGATAGCCTGCTAATTTTCACTGATGGTCTACCCTCATTTCAGACGTCTGAAACCAGGGGGTTATTCCATGCTCGCGCAACTTCCACCGGCCTTACAGAATCTGCATCTACCGCTTCGTCTGCGGCTCTGGGATGGCCACGAGTTCAATCTGGGGCCAGCCCCCAGCGTCACTATTGTGGTCAAGGACCCACAATTGGTTGCCCAATTCACCCACCCCAGCCTGGACCTGCTGGGGGGGGCCTTCGTTGAAGGCAAGCTGGAGCTCGAGGGCTCGATCAGCGACGTGATCCGAGTGTGTGACGAGTGGAGCCAGGCCCTGCTGGACGAGGACGACGATGTGCATCCGGCCCGCGCCGAGCACGACAAGGCCACCGACGCCGCCGCCATTTCCTACCATTACGACCTGTCCAACGCGTTCTACCAGCTCTGGCTCGACAGCGACATGGCCTATTCCTGCGCCTACTTCGAGACCGGCAGCGAAACCCTCGAACAAGCCCAGCAAGCCAAGTTCCGCCATCTGTGCCGCAAGCTGCGCCTGCAGCCCGGCGAGTATCTGCTGGATGTCGGCTGCGGCTGGGGGGGCCTGGCGCGCTATGCGGCGCGGGAATTCGGGGTCAAGGTTTTCGGCATCACCCTGAGCAAGGAACAGTTGGCCCTGGCCCGCGAGCGAGTGATCGCCGAAGGCCTGGAAGACCAGGTCGAGCTGCAGCTGCTCGACTACCGCGATCTGCCCCAGGACGGGCGCTTCGACAAGGTGGTCAGCGTCGGCATGTTCGAGCACGTCGGCCACGCCAACCTGGCCCAGTACTGCAAGACCCTGTTCGGCGCCGTGCGTGAAGGCGGGCTGGTGATGAACCACGGCATCACCGCCAAGCACACCGATGGGCGTCCGGTCGGACGTGGGGCCGGGGACTTTATCGAACGTTATGTCTTCCCCAATGGCGAGTTGCCGCACCTGGCGATGATCTCGGCCGAGATCAGCGAAGCGGGCCTGGAAGTGGTCGACGTCGAAAGCCTGCGCCTGCATTACGCGCGGACCCTGGACCACTGGAGCGAGCGCCTGGAGGACAACCTGGAGGCCGCCGGCAAGCTGGTGCCCGAACAGGCCCTGCGGATCTGGCGCCTGTACCTGGCCGGCTGCGCCTATGCGTTCGCCCGGGGCTGGATCAATCTGCACCAGATCCTCGCGGTCAAGGCCCGGGCCGATGGCAGCCATGAGCTGCCCTGGACCCGTGACGACCTGTACTACCCCTGAGCGTTAGAGGATCGGTGAGATCAGCCGGGCGACCCGCATGCCCAGTTGTTGCAGGCGGTGGGTTTCCCGGCTTTCTTCCTGGGCGATCTCGTGGGCCTGGGCGAAATCGGCGATCAGCATGTTTTCGACCTCGGCGGCGAACGCCTCGTCGACGGTCAGCAGCATCACTTCAAAATTGAGCCGGAACGAGCGGTTGTCCAGGTTGGCGCTGCCGATGGCGCTGATCTCGTTGTCCACCAGCACCACTTTCTGATGCAGGAACCCCGGCTGATAACGGAACACCCGCACCCCGGCCCGTACCGCTTCGAAGGCGTACAGGCTGGAGGCGGCATAGACGATGCGGTGGTCGGGCCGTGAGGGCAGCAGGATGCGCACATCGACTCCGCGCAGGGCCGCCAGGCGCAGGGCGGCGAACACGGCTTCGTCGGGGATGAAGTACGGGCTGGTGATCCACACCCGCTCGGTGGCGGCGTGGATCGCCTCGACAAAGAACAGCGAGCAGGTCTCACAAGGGTCGGCCGGGCCGCTGGCCAGGACCTGGCATAGCACCCCTTCATCGGGGTAGGTGTCCGGCAGGATCAGCGGCGGCAATTGCCGCGAGGCCCAGTACCAGTCTTCGGCGAACGACTCCTGCAGGCAGGCCACCACCGGGCCGCTGACTTGCACGTGGGTATCGCGCCACGGCGCCAGGGGCGGTTTTTTGCCCAGGTACTCGTCCCCCACGTTATGCCCACCAACAAACCCCAGCAGCCCATCGACCACGACAATCTTGCGGTGATTGCGAAAGTTGACCTGGAAGCGATTGAGCCAGCCGCTGCGGGTGGCGAAAGCATGCACCTCGACCCCGGCGTCGCGCAGGGTCTGTACATAGGCGTGGGGCAGGGAATGGCTGCCGATGCGGTCGTACAGCAGGTGAATGGCCACGCCTTCGGCGGCTTTTTTCAGCAGCAGGCTGTGCAGGCGACGCCCCAAGTCGTCGTCATGAATGATGAAGAACTGGATCAGCACCGCCGTCCGTGCCCGGCTGATGGCGTCGAAAATCGCCGCGAAGGTGGCGTCGCCATTGATCAACAGCTGCAATTGATTACTCGCCAGACAGGGCATGCGCCCCAGCTTGGGCATCGCCCGCAGCGACGCATAGGCCGCGGAGGCACGGGCGCTGAGGGCCTCTTCGATCCAGGGGCGCCAGTTCAGCTCGTTGATGGCTTTGCGCATTTCCAGGTTGGCCTGGCGTCGCGCCTTGATGTACGCATCGAAGGTGCTGCGGCCAAACACCAGGTAGGGGATCAGGGTCAGGTAGGGGATGAACATCAGCGACAGTGCCCAGGCAATCGCGCCTTGGGCCGTGCGCACGGTCAGCACCGCGTGGATGGCGGCGATCAATCCGAGGAAGTGCAACAGTGCGATCAAATAACCGAAGATATGCGGGCCGAAATAATCCATGGGGCAGCCTTGCTCCTGAAGACTCGATGCTTAACAGACCATGTTCCACGGCGAATGTCGCTATTTAATTGGCCATGCAACGCAAGTCGATTTTTGACGTCTAACGGCCACTACTGTCTAGGAGCTTCTCGATGAAACGTCGTTTACTGGGTTTGGCCATGGTGATGGGTGTTGCGCTTCCGCTGGCCGCTCAGGCGCAGATGCTGCAGCCCGGGCTATGGGAACTGACCAGCAGCAACATGAAGGTCGATGATCAGAACCTGCCGGACCTGTCGTTGATCCTTGGCCAGTTGCAGCAGCAGATGACCCCGGAACAACGGGCCATGCTGGAGAAACAGGGCGTGACCATGGGCGGCAAGGGGATCCGGGTGTGCCTGACCCAGGCCCAGGTGCAATCGGACAGCATCCCGCTGACAGACCCGCAATCGGGCTGCAAGCAGGAAGTCACCGACCGGACCGGCAACCAGTGGAAGTTCCGCTTCAACTGCCCGAAAGCCCAGGGCACCGGCGTTGCCAAGTTCCTCAGCGATCGTGAGTTCACCACCAATGTCCTCGGCACCTTCAATGCCACCGGCGTCCAGCAAAAGGGCAGCATGGACACCCGCGCCGTCTGGCTGGGGCAGGACTGCGGCACGGTCAAGCCACGGGCCTGAGCCCCGTAGCCGCTGGCGAGGCGCGAGACTGCGCCGGCCCTGCGCACCACCTCACACCGACCTGACCTGACCGACCTATGCGGCCCGCTTACAAGGCCGCTATTTTTTCCATGGCCTGGGGCAGGGTCAGGCGCCCGAGGTCTTCGCCGTTACGGTTGCGCAGGCTGACGAAGCCGCCGTCCTTTTCCCTGTCGCCCACCACCAGCAGGTAGGGCACTTTCTGTTGGCTGTGCTCGCGGATTTTGTAGCTGATCTTCTGGTTGCGCAGGTCGGCACTGGCGCGCAGCCCGCCCTGGCGCAGGGTGTCGCTGACGGCTTGGGCGTACTGTGCCTGGCCTTCGCTGATGTTCAGCACCACCGCCTGTTGCGGCGACAGCCAGCACGGCAGGGCGCCGCCGTAGTGCTCCAGCAGGATCCCGATAAAACGCTCCAGCGAACCAAACAGCGCACGGTGCAGCATCACCGGCTGCCGACGTTCGCCACCTTCGTCGATGTAACCGATATCGAAACGCCGCGGCAGGTTGAGGTCGACCTGCAGCGTGCCGCATTGCCAGTCGCGGCCAATGGCGTCGCGCAGCACGAACTCCAGCTTGGGCCCGTAGAACGCGCCTTCGCCCGGGTTGAGCTGATAGTCGATCGCCATGTTCGCCAGCGCCCCGCACAGGGCGCCTTCCAACTGATCCCAGGTCTCGTCGCTGCCGATGCGCTCGGCCGGCCGGGTCGAGAGCTTGACCCGGATATCGTCGAAACCGAAGTCGCGGTAGATGTCGAACACCAGGGCGATGGTGGCCTCGCATTCGGCCTGCATCTGCGCCACGGTGCAGAAGATATGCGCGTCGTCCTGGGTGAAGTGCCGCACCCGCAGCAGGCCGTGCAACGCGCCGGAGGGTTCGTAGCGATGCACCTTGCCGAACTCGGCGATGCGCAGCGGCAGGTCGCGGTAGCTCTTGAGGCCATGGCCGAAAATCGCCAGCGCCCCCGGGCAGTTCATCGGCTTGAGGGCCAGCACCCGATCGTCCTCGGTGTGTGAGGTGAACATATGGTCGCGGTAGTTCTGCCAGTGCCCGGAGATTTCCCAGAGGCTGCGGTCCATCACGTCCGGGGTGTTGACCTCCAGGTAACCGGCCCGCTCCTGACGTGCGCGCATGTACCCCAGCAACTGCTGGAACAGCGCCCAGCCCTTGGCATGCCAGAACACCGAACCCGGCGCGCAGTCGTCGAAATGGAACAGGTCCAGCTGTTGCCCGAGCTTGCGGTGGTCGCGCTTGCCGGCTTCTTCGACGCGCAACAGGTAGGCGTCGAGGTCTTTTTGCTGCGCCCAGCAGGTGCCGTAGATCCGCTGCATCGGTGCATTGCCCGCATCGCCCCGCCAGTAGGCCCCGGCGACCTTGGTCAGCTTGAAGGCCTGGAGGATGCCGGTGGAGCGCACATGGGGCCCGCGGCACAGGTCTTCAAAATCGCCCTGGCGGTACAGCGAGAGCAGCTCGGCCTCGGGCAGGGCGCGGATCAGCTCGACTTTGTAGTGCTCACCCAGGGCGCTGAAGTATTCCAGGGCATGATCGCGGGACAACTCGCGGCGCCGCAGGCTGTGGTTGGTGGCGGCGAGGCTGCGCATGCGGGCCTCGATCAGCGCCAGGTCGTCGGGGGTAAATGGCCGCTCATGGGCGAAGTCGTAGAAGAAGCCGTCGTCGATCACCGGACCGACGCCGACCTGCGCCGCGGGATACAGCTGCTTGACCGCCATCGCCAGCAGATGGGCGCAAGAGTGCCGCAGAATCTCCAGGCCCTCGGGGTCGCGGCCGGTGACGATGCTCACGCTGGCGTCCTGCTGCAGCAGGTGGGAGCAGTCCACCAGGCGGCCGTCGACGCGACCGGCGACGGCCGCCTTGGCCAGGCCGACGCCAATGCTGGCGGCGACCTCGAACACGGACAACGGCTGGTTGTACTCACGGTGCGAGCCATCGGGCAGGGTGATGCGGATCATCTGTGGCGGTCCTTGGAGGTGTAAAAACGACGGCAAAAAGACGCGAAGCGTGGCTCAGCGATTGAAGCGCAGCGGCAACCCTTGGCAGCTGTCGTACAGGCGTTCGCCGTGCCAGGCCAGTTGCCCGGAGACCACCGTGGTCGCGATGCTGTGACGAAAACTGCGCCCGGCGAACGGGGTCCAGCCGCATTGGGCGAGGATCGGCTGGCGGTCCACGGCCTTGCCGTCGGGCTCGGGCTGGATCAGTACCAGGTCGGCCCAATAGCCTTCGCGCAGGTAGCCTCGGTCGGGGATGGCGAACAGGTCGGCGACCCGGTGGCTGGTTTTTTCCACCAGGGTGGTCAGCGGCAAGACGCCATCGGCCACCAGTTCCAGCAGCGCGGGGAGGGCGTGCTGCACCAGCGGCAGGCCGCTGGGGGCGGCGTGGTACGGCAGCTGTTTTTGCGCCCAGGTATGGGGCGCGTGGTCGCTGCCGATCACGTCCAGCCGCTGAGTGAGCAGGGCCTGGCGCAGGGCGTCGCGGTCGGCCTGGGTCTTGATCGCCGGGTTGCACTTGATCAGGTTGCCCAGCTGCGGGTAGTCGCGGTCATCGAACAGCAGGTGGTGCAGGCAGACCTCGGCGCTGATGCGTTTCTCGGCCAGGGGCTTGTCCTCGAACAGCGCCAGTTCCCGGGCGCTGGTCAGGTGCAGCACGTGCAGGCGGGTGCCATGACGCCGGGCCAGTTCCACCGCCAGGGACGAGGAGCGATAGCAGGCCTCGGCGTCTCGGAGCAGCGGGTGGGCGCCCGGGTCAATCGGCTCGCCATGGCGCTCGCGCCACAGGCGTTCGTTGGCCTGGATGCTGGGGGTATGTTCGCAATGGGCCAGGAGCAGGGTCGGGACCTCGGCGAACAAGCGCTCCAGCACCTGCGGATCGTCCACCAGCAGGTTGCCGGTCGAGGCGCCCATGAAGACTTTGACCCCGGCCACCAGGCTCGGGTCGAGGGCGGCCACGGTGTCGAGGTTGTGGTGGCTGACCCCAAAGTGAAAGCCGTAGTTGGCCACCGAATTGATCGCCGCCCGCCGCTGTTTGTCTTCCAGGGCGGACAGGCTCAGGGTCGGCGGCTGGGTGTTGGGCATGTCCATGAAACTGGTGATGCCACCGGCCACCGCCGCCCGTGACTCGGTGTAGAAGCTGCCCTTGTCCGGCGCGCCGGGGTCGCGAAAGTGCACCTGGTCATCGATCATCCCCGGCACCAGCCATTGGCCCCGGGCGTCGATTTCCAGCGCGGCATTTTGATTGCTGATGCTGCTGGCGATGGTCTCGATCCGGCCGTGGCGCACCAGCAGGTCAGCGTCCACCTGCCGGCCTTCGTTGACCAGGCGGGCGTTGCGAATAAGGATCTGGCTCATGTTCAGAACTCGTTCTGCAAGGCTTTGTAGCCGAGCACCAGATCGACGTTGGTGCGCGCCACGTCTTCGGAAAACTCCGAGGCGCTGATGCTCACCGGGGGGAATTGCGAGAGGTCGGTGTTGGGGCCGATGCGGGTGGTGGAGGGCACGTAGAAGTCATCGGGCAGGTCGCGGCCGTCGACCACCGAGTTGTGGCGCACCACGCTGCCGTCGCCGACCACGCAGTTGAACAGCACGCTGTTGAAACCGATGAAGACTCGGTTACCCACCTGGCATGGGCCGTGGACGATGGAGCGGTGGGCGATGGAGGTGAATTCGCCGATGGTCACCGCCGCCCCGGACTTGGAGTGGATCACCACCCCATCCTGGATGTTGGAGTTGGCGCCGATGGTGATCGGGTCCATTTCCCCCAGGGCATTGACCTCGTCGGCGCGGATTACCGCATAGGGGCCGACGAACACGTTTTCACCGATCACCACCTTGCCGCAGATGATCGCGGTTTTATCGACATAGGCCGACTCGGCAATCAACGGCAGGTCGCCGGAAGGGTTTTTACGAATCATGGAACGGGCTCCTCAAGCGGTGCACTGATGACCTGCACCGCACCTTGGCGAATGGCGTTGTAAAAACAGCTGCGACGTCCGGTGTGGCAGGCCGGGCCCTGTTGTTCCACCCGCAGCAGAATGGCGTCGCCGTCGCAATCCAGGCGCGCCTCCACCAGGCGTTGGCGATGGCCGGAGCTTTCGCCTTTGCGCCACAGTTGCTGGCGCGAGCGCGACCAGTAGCAGACGTCACCGCTCTCCAGGGTCAGGGTCAGGGCCTGGCGGTTCATCCAGGCCAGCATCAGCACCTCGCCGCTGTCGTGTTGCTGGGCGATGGCGGCGATCAGCCCGGCGTCGTTCCACGGCAGGCCATCGAGCAGCGCATTCAGTGGCCAGCGACTGCCCAGGGCGGCGTGTTCCAGGTCGAGCAGCGATAACGGGGCGCGCGGGCTCATGGTTGGCTCAGGGCGTCGTAGAGGGTGTTGAGGTTGTATTCGAACAACCCGATGAAGGTACTGGCCGGACCTGTGGCGGCCAGGGCATCGGAATACAGGGTGCCGCCGATATGGGCGCCACTCTCTTCGGCGATCTGTTGCAGCAGGCGTGCGTCCTTGATGTTTTCCATGAACACCGCCTTGACCCTGGCATTGCGGATCTGGGTGATCAGCGCCGCGACTTCGGCGGCCGAAGGTTCGCGCTCGGTGGACAAACCCTGGGGCGCCAAAAAGTCGATGCCATAGGCCTGGCCCAGGTAGCCGAAGGCATCGTGGGAGGTGACGATCTTGCGGTTGCCCGGCGGCAGCGAGCCGAGCTTGGCCTTGGCTTCGGCCAGCAGGCGGTAGATCTGTTTCAGGTAGGCCTGGCTGTTGCGCTCATAGTCGGCCTTGTTGCCCGGGTCGGCGGCCACCAGGGCCTTGGTGATGTTGTTCACGTACAGCTCGGTGTTGGCCAGGTTGTGCCAGGCGTGGGGGTCGGGCACGGTTGCGCCGTCTTCATCCAGGGTGCGTGGAATCACCCCGCGGCTGGCGGTGATGACCGGGGTCTTGGTTGCGGTGCTGGCCACCAGACGATCGAGCCAGGGTTCGAAACCCAGGCCGTTCTTGATGATCAACCGGGCCTTGAGCAGGGCCCTGGCATCGTCCGGGCTCGGCTCGTAGGTGTGGGCATCGGCATCGGCGCCGACCATGTTGGTGATCTGGATATGATCGCCGCCCACCTGCTGGGTGATGTCGGCGAGGATGCTGAAACTGGTGACCACCTGGAGCTTGTCGGCGGCCTGGGCGGTCGACAGCGACAGCAGCAGGCCGAGCAGCACGAATAGAACGCGCATCGGGAAACACCTCATTGGGATGTGAGCAAAGGCGGGCGGCGCAGCAAACCGTGCACCGGACCGAACACCACGGACAGCAGGTACAGGCCGCCAGCCACCAGCACGATGGCCGGGCCGCTGGGCAGCGAGTAGTAAAACGACAGCAGCAGGCCGAGCCACACCGAGAGGCACCCGAGCACAGCGGCAAGGGTGATCAGCAGGGGCAGGCGGCGGCTCCAGAAGCGCGAGGCGGCGGCCGGCAGCATCATCAAGCCGACCACCATCAAGGCGCCGATGGCCTGGAAACCGATCACCAGATTGAGCACCACCAACGTCAGGAACAGCCCGTGGGCCAGGGGGCCGAGGCGGCTGACGGTTTGCAGGAACAGCGGGTCGAGGGTGTCCAGCAGCAGCGGTTTATAGATCAGGGCCATGGCCAGCAGGCTGAAGCCGCTGACCCAGAGCATGCCGTTCAGGGTCGGAGCGTCCACGGCCAGCGCCGAACCGAACAGCAGGTGCAACAGGTCCAGGCGCTTGCCGGCCAGGCCGAGAATCAGCACACCGCTGGCCAGGGAAATCGGGTAGATGGCGGCGAGGCTGGCATCTTCGCGCAGGCCGGTACGGCGAGTGATCCAGGCGGCGAGGCCGGCCATGCTCAAACCGGCGCCCAGGCCTCCGAGGGTCAGGGCCGGCAGGCTCAGCCCGGCGAACCAGAAGCCCAGAGCGGCGCCGGGCAAGATGCCGTGGGCCACTGCGTCGCCGATCAGACTCATGCGGCGCAGAATCAGAAACACGCCCAACGGTGCGGTGCTGCACGCCAGCACCAGCCCGCCGAGCAAGGCCCGGCGCATAAACACAAACTCGTTGAAGGGTTGCCAGAGCTGGGCGACGAGCATCACGCCACCTGCGCTTGCGGTTGGATCAGGTGCTGGCTGGGGCCGAACAGGCAGCCGCTGCTCTTGATCAACAGGGCCTGGAGCATGTGTTGGCGCACGGCGCCGAGGTCATGGCACACCAGGACCTGGGTCCGGCCCTCGGCGTGCCAGGCGTGGATGTGTTTCCACAGCAGGGCCTGGCCCAGTTCATCCAGCGCGGCGTGGGGTTCATCCAGCAGCAGCACCGGGGCCTGGCCCAGGCTCAGTCGGGCGAGCAGGGCACGTTGCAATTCACCGCCGGACAGCGCCATCAACGGCCGCTGTTCCAGGCCACCGAGGCACCAGTCTTCGAGCACCTTGTGCAACTGCTGCGCGCGGGTGGGGGCGTCGAGCTTGCTGCCCCAGAAACCAGCCGCCACCAGCTCCTGCAAGCTGATGGGGAACTGTCGATCCAGGTGCTGCTGTTGCGCCAAAAACGCCAGGCCGCCGCGCCGTGGAACCTCCAGCAATACCTTGCCGGCCAGCGGCTTTTGCAGGCCGGCGATGACTTTGAGCAGGCTGCTCTTGCCCGAGCCGTTGGCGCCGATGATGGCGGTCAAGCTGCCTTGGGGCAGGTGCAGATCCAGCGCTGGAGTCAGCGCCTGTCCCGGGGCACCCCAGCGCAATGCCTGGCAGCGGATCATGCCGCCTCCCAGTTGTAGCGGCTTTCGGCGACGGCATCGTGTGCGTGCAGGCTCTCGGCGTGAACCACCCGCAGGGCGAAGGCGTTGATCCCAGGGGAGCGTTTCAGGGCCAGGTGCAAACGGCGCGCGGCGTCTTCGCAGAACATCAGGTTCTGCCCATTGGCCAGGGCGAACGCTTGTTCGTCGGCGCGTTTGACCGCGGTTTGCACGGCGGTGCCGAGGGCGGTTTCGGCGTCGTTGATCAGGGCAATCAGCGGCAGTTGGTCCAGATAGTCGGCCAGGCGCAATTGCAATTGCGCGCTGCTGCGTTGGCTGTGAGGTGTGGCGACTATGCCTTTGGCCGAACCAAGCCAAGCCAGTACATCGGCGTGCTGCAACGGCTGATTGGCGAAGTCGTCGACAAACTGCTGCTGAATCAGCTGCCGTGAAAGAGCCGCCGAGCAGGGGCAGGTTGAGGAATAAGCTACGTCGATTTTTAGTTCCACGTGGAACATTGCGTTTTTCAGGCGTGCTTCGATGCTCACCGGGTAGCTCTTCCAACCGGCCAAGGGGCTGACCAGGGCCGGGCGTTTCAGCAACAGATCGGCGTGAATTCGCAGGTAGGCCTGTTGGGACAAACCTTGGTGGCTGTCGAGAAAACGCTGCAACACCCTGCGAATCAGCCCGGGGGTGAGGGGCTCGTTTTCGAGCATTTCCAACGCCAGGTACAGCCGCGACATATGAATGCCCCGCGCCTCGCCGTCATCCAGGCTGACTCCGGCATCTGCTGTGGCGCCGATCCGTTGGCCGTCGAACAACACAGGTAAGGCAATGCCGCACATGCCCACCCATTCCAGGGGCAAGGCTTGGCGTGCGGCCTGCGCGGCGATATCCGGCAGAGTCAGCGCATTCATGAGCAGGTCCATCGTGGGAAAGAGTTTGACATGTTATATTATAACAATGCGGCGAATGAAAACTTTTTCCACACCCGGCCTCGTGAGTACGGACGCTCCTCAATCAGCGGTATATGTCATGCACAGACGTCAATTGCTTAACCTGCTGCTGGCCAGCGCGGCCCTGATCCTGCCCTTGGGGGTGTCTGCGACGCAGATCCGCAACGCGCGGCTCTGGCGCTCCGACGACAAACTGCGGCTGGTGCTCGACCTCAGCGGGCCGGTGCAGTACCAGACCTTCTCCCTGAGTGCGCCGCAACGTTTGATCGTCGACTTGCGTGGGGCCAGGCTCAGCGGCGATTTCAGCCAGTTGGCCCTGGCCAACACGGTGATCCGGGCGATTCGCTCCGGGCGCTTTGGTGACGGCGACACGCGCATCGTCCTCGACCTGACCGAGCCGGTGCAGCTCAACAGCTTTTTGCTGCCGCCCCAGGATGGCCAGGGGCATCGCCTGGTGCTGGATTTGAGCCGCGTCGGCCAGGCACCGCTGCAGGTGGCCGCCGCCAGTGCGCCCCTGGTGCAACGGCCGCCGGCAGCGGACAAGGCCCACCCCAAGCGCGACATCATGGTGGTGGTCGACCCCGGCCACGGCGGCAAGGACCCGGGTGCGGTCGGGGCCAAGGGCGAGCGCGAGAAGGATGTGGTGCTGGCGATTGCCCAGTTGCTGGCCAAACGGCTCAAGCGCGAGAAGGGTTTTACGGTGAAGCTGGTGCGCAACGACGACTTCTTTGTGCCGCTGCGCAAGCGCGTGGAGATCGCCCGTCAGCATCAGGCCGACATGTTTATCTCGGTGCACGCCGATGCCGCGCCCCGGCTGACGGCTTCCGGCGCCTCGGTGTATGCCTTGTCCGAAGGCGGCGCGACCTCGGCGACCGCGCGCTTCATGGCGCAGCGGGAAAACGGCGCCGACCTGCTGGGGGCCACCAGCCTGCTCAACCTCAAGGACAAGGACCCGATGCTGGCGGGGGTGATCCTGGACATGTCGATGAACGCCACCATTGCCGCCAGCCTGCAATTGGGCAGCACCGTGCTCGACAGCCTGTCAGGGATCACCACCCTGCATCAGAAGCGCGTGGAGCAGGCCGGGTTCGCGGTGCTCAAGTCACCGGATGTTCCATCGATCCTGGTGGAAACCGGCTTTATCTCCAACAGCCGCGACAGCCAGCGCCTGGTCACCGCTCGGCATCAGCAGGCAGTGGCCGACGGTTTGTTCGAGGGCTTGCAGCGCTACTTTCAGAAAAATCCACCCATCAACAGCTACATGGCCTGGCAGCAGGAGCAGCAAAAAGCCCGGGTCTGAACGGCTGGCAGGCTTAACAGCCGCTGAGGCGGCTGCAGGTGAACACGCCTTTGCTGCCGCCCGAACTGGAGAATCGATTGAGGGTGGTCCAGCCCACGCGGCGGCTGTAGCCGACCCAGGCTTCGCCGTTGGAAGCCAGGCCGGTGAAGAAGGTCAGCTGTCCGTAACGGCTGTTGGTCTGCGCCCAATAGCGTTTGCCGCTGACTTCGAAGCCGCGCAGGTAAGTGTCTCTGCCCGCGGTGGCAACGCTGTAGGCATTGCCCTGGGGATCTACGCAGGCCAGCAGGTTGGCGCTGCGGGTGCAGGTGGCCAGGGTGCTCGGCAATTGACCCCAGGCGTGGCCGGCAACCAGCAGCGCCAGGCTCGGCAGCAGGTATTTCAACGAAGTGGGCATCAAGGTTCTCGTCGCAAGAGGGCGCCAGCATCGCGCCCTTCGTCAGCCTCGGCAAGAGAGGATTGGCTTATTTGTATTGTTATAATATAACATCAAATAAAGCCTGATCCGTGATGCCCATGACTGAACAAGAACTGCTTGCCCAACCCCAGGCCGACTACATGAACGACGCCCAGCAGGGGTTTTTCCGCGAACTGCTGTTGGCGCAGCGCGCCGACCTGCAACAGCGCATCGCCGGCGAGTTCAGCGAACTGCGCGAACAGGAACCCAGCAGCGACCCCGCCGACATCGGCAGCGCCGAAGAGCGGCGCCAGTGGCAACTGCGCCTGCTGGAGCGGGAAAAGAAGCTGCTGGACAAGATTGATCAGGCCCTCGAACACCTGGCCCGTGGCGAATACGGCTGGTGCCGGGAAACCGCTGAACCGATCGGCCTCAAGCGCCTGTTGCTGCGCCCGACCGCCACCCTGTGTATCGAAGCCAAAGAACGCCAAGAGCTGCGCGAACGCCATACCCGGGCGTCTTGATCCAGCCACCGTACGCCCTGATGAGGACCACCCCATGACCGACCGTCTCCCCGTTACCGTGCTTTCCGGCTTTCTCGGCGCCGGCAAAAGCACCTTGCTCAACTACGTGCTGCGTAACCGTGAAAATCTGCGAGTGGCCGTGATCGTCAACGATATGAGCGAAATCAACATCGATGGCGGCGAGGTCCAGCGCGACGTCAGCCTCAATCGCGCCGAAGAAAAACTGGTGGAAATGAGCAACGGCTGCATCTGCTGCACCCTGCGCGAAGACCTGCTGGAAGAAGTCGGCAAACTGGCCCGGGAAGGGCGCTTCGATTACCTGCTGATCGAGTCCACCGGCATCTCCGAACCGCTGCCGGTGGCTGAAACCTTCACCTTCCGCGATGAACAGGGCCAGAGCCTGGCGGACGTCGCGCGCCTGGACACCATGGTCACGGTGGTCGACGGGATGAATTTCCTGCTCGACTTCCAGGCCGCCGAAAGCCTGGCCTCCCGTGGCGAAACCCTGGGCGAGGAAGATGAACGTTCGATCACCGACCTGCTGATCGAGCAGATCGAGTTCGCCGACGTGCTCCTGATCAGCAAGATCGACCTGATCAGCAGAGACCAGCGCCAGGAACTGATGGCCATTCTCCAGCGCCTCAATTCCCAGGCGCAGATCCTGCCCATGGTCATGGGCCAGGTGCCGCTGAACGCGATCCTCAACACCGGACGGTTTGACTTCGAACGCGCGGCCCAGGCCCCCGGCTGGTTGCAGGAACTGCGCGGCGAGCACGTGCCGGAGACCCAGGAATATGGGATCGCCTCCACGGCGTACCGAGCGCGCCGGCCGTTTCACCCACAGCGGTTTTTCCAGTTTATCGACCGGCCCTGGGTCAACGGCAAACTGCTGCGCTCCAAGGGCTTTTTCTGGCTCGCCAGCAAGTACCGGGACGCCGGCAGTTGGTCCCAGGCTGGGGGCTTGATGCGCCACGGGTTTGCCGGGCGCTGGTGGCGTTTCGTGCCCAGGCAGCAGTGGCCCGAGGATCAGGAAAGCACCGCGGCGATCTTGAACAACTGGACTCCGGCCAGCGGCGACTGCCGTCAGGAACTGGTGTTTATCGGGCAGAACATCGACTTCGCACAACTGGCCGCCGAACTCGACGCCTGCCTGCTGAGCGACGCGGAGATGGCCCTGGGCGTCGAAGGTTGGCGGCAATTGCCCGACCCCTTCGGCCCCTGGCATGAGGAGGTCGCGGCCTGATGCCAGCCCTGAGAACCCCCGTTATCGCGTTGCCGCCGGTGACTCGCCGCCAGGCGCAGGGTGCCGCGCCCTCGGTATTGGCCGAGGTGCTGCAGGACCCGGTCAACCTGGCCCTGTGGCAGCGCCGGCTGCCGGCACATATCGCCGATTTCGGCGCCTTGTTGCTGTCCCTGAACCAGCCCCTGGCCGACTCCCTGTCCCTGGAGCTGGCCGATGACGACGCCGAGCCCAACCTGCGGGGCCTGGCGTCGGGTTTCAGTGATCTGGAGGGCTATGACGGCTTTATCGCTGACGTCGCCTGGCTGGTCAGCGCCTTTGCCTGCCTGTTGGGGGCCCGGCGCGTGGGGTTGCGCCTGCGGGTTCTGGACAAGGCCATGTGCCCGCGTTTTCACGTCGACCATGTGCCGGTGCGGTTGATCACCACCTACGCCGGCGTCGGCAGCCAGTGGCTGAAGGAAGGCGTGATGGACCGCCGGCAGTTGGGCCAGGCCCAGGCGGAGCCTGATGCCGGAGCGTCGATCGAGCAGATGGCCTGCGGCGAGGTGGCGTTGTTCAAGGGTGAGAAATGGCACGGCAATGAAGGCTTCGGCCTGATCCATCGCTCGCCGCAACCGGCGCCGGGCCAGCGCCGGTTGATCCTGACCCTGGACTGGCTGGGTTGAGCGGCCGTGGTGTGCCAGGCAGGTATGGGGCGTTGCTGATGGCCAGCGCAGCTTTGTGCCTGGGCAGCGACTGCAGGTCCAGCGGCTATTCGCCTGGGTCGAGAAGGGCGTAGCATCGCTTCACCGGTTTTATGGACGCCCTTCCCATGCTGCAAAACATCCCCACTCACGTCATCGCCGGGCCCCTGGGTGCCGGCAAGACCAGCCTGATCCGCGACCTTTTGCGCCAGCGCCCGGCCAACGAGCGCTGGGCCGTGCTGATCAACGAGTTCGGCCAGATCGGCCTGGATGCGGCGCTGCTGGCCCGGGATGAAGACGGCATTAGCCTGGGGGAGGTGGCCGGTGGCTGCCTGTGTTGCGTGAACGGCGCGCCGTTTCAGGTGGGCCTCGGGCGCTTGCTGCGCAAGGCGCGACCGGACCGGCTGTTTATCGAACCCTCGGGGCTCGGCCATCCGGCGCAATTGCTGCGGCAATTGCGTGAGGCACCGTGGCAAGGGGTGTTGGCTGTGCAGCCTTGCGTATTGGTGCTGGATGCCCAGGCCCTGGCTGCCGGCAAACCCTTGCCCCGAGCCCAGCAGGAGGCGTTGGCCAGTGCCGGGTTGTTGTTGCTGAACAAGGATGAGTACCTGGACGAGGCTGAGCGGCAGCGGGTTATCGAGCAACTGCCGGATTGTCCGCGGTACTGGACCCGCCAGGCCCATCTGCCGCTGTCACAGCTCCCCGGTTTACTGGCTCGGGCCGACGCGGCTCAGGTCGAGTTGAAGCTGCCCCAGGGCCTGGCGCAACTGCCGGCGATCTGGACCGATCCGACTCGGCCGATCTGCCTGAGCCAGGCCCAGGAGGGCGGCTGGAGCATTGGCTGGCGCTGGCACCCAAGCCAGCAATTTGACCTGGCGCGGATCGACCATTGGTTGCAGAACCTCGACTGGCGCCGGGCCAAGCTGGTGATCCACAGCGGCGAAGGCTGGCGCTCCGGGAATGGCGTCGACAACTCGCCCCTCAACTGGCTGCCCAGTGAATGGCGCCAGGACTCGCGGTTGGAGTTGATTTTCAGCGAGGTACATGAGGTCGCGGCGTTGCAGGATAGTTTGCAGGGTTGTCGCTTGCCGTTGCCTTGAGTGCCTGCGGCAGCGGCTACCGTGTGCGCCTCAGGCCTGACTCACTGCCGCCATTTCTGATGTTCCTCCCGCCATTGGCTCAGCTCGATCACTTCCGCACTGGGCAATGGGGTTTTGACTTCAAAGGGGTAGGGCGCGAGTTCGATCTGTGCGCTGTGGGCGCCGAACTGGGTGATGGTGCCGGCGTGCCGGGTTTCACCAGTCACGGTGAACTCGAAATTGTAGATCCGCGCCAGGCGCCGGCGGCCGTTGGCGTCCTTGACGAAGCCGATGCGCTTGAGCGCGACGTTGCCGTCCAGCAGCTCGATATCGAGCTTGGCGCAGTGCTGCTTGACCCTCTCCAGTGCCCGCTCGCGCAAGCCGTGGTTGTGCCAGATCCAGGCGGCGCCCGTCGCCAGCAGCATCAGCACAAAGATATTTCCAAGGGTCAGCATGAAGATTTGCTCCGACAAAGTGCCATCAGCTTAACTGCCTCTCCGGTCTGTCGTACAGGCTGCGTTTAGTCGCATACTGCGCGGCTTGAATTTCAATGGTTTTACGGAAATCCGCGCATGAAACGTACCCCTCATCTGCTTGCGATCCAGTCCCATGTGGTCTTTGGCCATGCCGGCAACAGCGCTGCGGTTTTTCCGATGCAGCGGGTCGGGGTGAACGTCTGGCCGCTGAATACGGTGCAGTTCTCCAACCACACTCAGTATGGACAGTGGGCCGGAGAAGTCCTGGCACCCCATCGGATTCCCGAGCTGGTAGAGGGCATTGCCGCCATCGGCGAGCTGGGCAACTGCGACGCGGTGCTGTCCGGTTACCTGGGCAGCGCCGCCCAGGGGCGGGCGATTCTCAGTGGTGTCGCGCGGATCAAGGCGACCAACCCCAAGGCGCTGTACCTGTGCGACCCGGTGATGGGGCATCCGGAAAAGGGTTGCAGCGTGCCCGCTGAAGTCAGCGACTTCCTGCTCGAAGAAGCCGTGGCGATGGCGGACATCCTGTGCCCCAACCAGCTGGAGCTGGACAGCTTCTCCGGGCGCAAGCCGCAGTCGCTGTTCGATTGCCTGGCCATGGCTCGGGCGCTGCTGGCCCGTGGGCCGAAGGCGGTGCTGGTCAAGCACCTGGATTACCCGGGCAAGGTCGCCGATGGCTTTGAGATGCTGCTGGTCACCGCCGATGGCAGCTGGCATTTGCGCCGCCCGCTGCTGGCGTTTCCGCGTCAGCCCGTGGGTGTGGGCGACCTGACCTCAGGCCTGTTCCTGGCCCGAGTGCTGCTGGGCGACAGCCTGCTGGCGGCGTTCGAATTCACCGCCGCCGCGGTGCATGAAGTGCTGCTGGAAACCCAGGCCTGCGCCAGTTATGAACTGGAGCTGGTGCGGGCCCAGGACCGGATCGCTCACCCGCGGGTGCGTTTCGAAGCCACGCCGATCGAACTCTAGGGCTGCTCGGAGAACTGCACCTCGGGCGCCTTGTGGCTGAAGCCCCGGGTGTGGAACGCCAGGTAGGCCAGGCCCACGGCGAACCAGGCCAGGCCGATGCCCAGGGTCAGCAGCGACAGGCTGGTCCAGAGCCAGACAATCAGGGCAAACCCCACCAGCGGCAGCAGGCCATAACGCAGCAGGTCGGCGCCGCTGCGTGGCTGGCCATCGAACAGGTGGCTCTTGATCACCGCCAGGTTGACCGCCGAGAACGCCACCAGCGCGCCGAAGCTGATCATCGACGCCAGGGTGGTCAGGTCGATCACCACCGCCAGCAGCGAAATCAGCGACACCAGGACAATCGCCGTGGTGGGCGTCTTGTACCGCGCCGAGAGCACGCCGAACACCCGGCGCGGCAAGATCCCGTCGCGACCCATGCTGAAGAGAATGCGCGACACCGAGGCCTGTGAAGCCAGCGCCGAACCCGCCGCGCCCGCCACATAGGCCGCGGTGAAGAACATCTCCAGAAAACGCCCCCCCGCCTGCAGCATGACCTCGCCGGCCGCCGCCTCCGGGTCCTTGAAGGCGCTGCCGGGGAACACCAGCTGGCTGACCAGGGCCAGCAGGATAAACAGCGCGCCGGCGCCCAGGGTGGTGATCACAATCGCCCGAGGGATATCCCGGCGCGGGTCCCGGGCCTCTTCGGCCAGGGTCGACACCGCATCGAACCCCAGAAACGACAGGCACAGCACCGCCGCGCCGGCCATCAATGGCAGAACTCCGACCTGAGTGCCGTCACCCAGCCACGGCGCGCTCAAGTCCAGGGCCTCGACGCCCAGCAAGTGTTTGCCGGCCAGGGCGATGAACACCAGGACAAACACCACCTGGGCGCCAACGATCAGGTTGCTCATGCTCGACACCGAACTGATGCCGCGAATGTTCAGCACGGTCACCACGCCGATGGTTGCCACCACGAAGACCCAGGCTGGGACCTGGGGAAAGGCGATATTGAGGAACAGGCCGATCACCAGGTAGTTGATCATCGGCAGAAACAGGTAATCGAGCAGCAGCGACCAGCCGGCCAGAAAGCCGATGCTCGGCCCAAAGCTCAGACTGGTGTAGGAATAGGCAGAACCGGCAATTGGATATTTCTTCACCATGGCGCTGTAGGACAGCGCGGTGAAAAACATCGCCAGCAGGGTGATGACGTAGGCGGCGGCCGTGCGCCCGCCGGTGAGCTGGGTGACCACGCCGTAGGTGGTGAAAATGGTCAGCGGCACCATGTACACCAGGCCGAAGAACACCAGGGCCGGCAGGCGCAGGATGCGTCGCAGGGAGGTGCCCTGGGCGCTGTGGGTAAATTCGCTGGGGACGCTGCTGGCGCTGATGGCGAGGGCGTTGCTGGGGGAGGCGGGGCGGGTGCTGGGCATGTTCGGTTCTCACGCGTTCGTTCTTGTTCGAATGCTCCCGCGAGCGGGAGTGCGTTTTTGCCTTGCACGAGGATTCTGGCAGCGGGGCTGCGGCTGCATAACTGCGTATGTGGTCAAAAAGGGATCAAAGCGGCCAATCTGCCTGGCCTTTAAGGGCTGGCGCGGGCATGGCACGCAAATGCCCGAGGGGCATTGCAAGGAGAGAGGGGTTAAGCGGGGCTGGAACCGTCCATGGTTCCGTGGTGCGTGAAGCTCAGGGCGCGTCGGCCTTGATCTCCTGATAGCGAATTTCCAGCTCCTGGCGAATCTGCCGGCGCTGCTTGGCCTGGATAAAGCGCCGTTTGTCTTCGCTGGTCTGCGGTTGCAACTGCGGGACCACTGCCGGCTTACGCTGGTCATCCACGGCGACCATGGTGAAGAAGCAGCTGTTGGTATGGCGCACCGAGCGCTCGCGAATATTCTCGGTGACCACCTTGATCCCCACCTCCATCGAGGTGTTGCCGGTGTAGTTCACCGACGCCAGGAAGGTCACCAGTTCGCCGACATGAATCGGCTCGCGGAAAATCACCTGGTCCACCGACAGGGTCACCACATAGCGGCCGGCATAACGGCTGGCGCAGGCATAGGCGACCTCGTCGAGGTACTTGAGCAGGGTGCCGCCGTGGACATTGCCAGAGAAATTGGCCATGTCAGGGGTCATCAGTACCGTCATCGACAGCTGGGCGTTTCCGGGTTCCATAGCACACTCACGGTTGTAGGCAGGGGTTACGGGAGCACCTCTGCGGGCGCTTGGTCAGCTTTCAAAACCATCGATAACGGGACGCCGGGCCGCCGCTCGCCGTCACGCGCCGATCGATCTGTTTCCTTATATTGCACCGCCTTTTTGCTCGAAGTCGCGGTGGTAACCTGCGAAAGGCCCTTTCCCAGGGCTTTTTCTCTCAAATTTTCAGATTTTTACTTGGCCTTACCAGAGCATTCGGATGCTCGGCGGCCGAGTGAGCGTATTTGCCAACCCCACAAGGAGCCCCACGCCATGCATGCCATCAGCTTTATTCAGGACCTGGCAGTGATCATGTTGGTCGCGGGCGTGGTGACCATTGTTTTTCACCGGCTCAAACAACCGGTGGTGCTGGGCTATATCGTCGCCGGCTTCATAATCGGGCCGCATACCCCGCCTTTTGGCCTGATCCATGACGAGCAGACGATCAAGACCCTGGCCGAGCTGGGGGTGATTTTCCTGATGTTCTGCCTGGGCCTGGAGTTCAGCCTGCGCAAGCTGTTCAAGGTCGGCGCCACGGCCTTTATCGCAGCCTTCCTGGAAATCGTGCTGATGATCTGGATCGGCTACGAAATCGGCCGCTGGTTCGACTGGAGCACCATGGATTCACTGTTCCTCGGTGCGATCCTGGCCATCTCCTCGACCACCATCATCGTCAAGGCCCTCAATGACCTGAAGATGAAGAATCAGCGTTTTGCGCAGCTGATCTTCGGCGTGTTGATTGTCGAAGACATCCTCGGCATCGGCATCATCGCTTTGCTTTCAAGCATCGCGGTCAGCGGCACGGTCGACTCCGGCGAAGTGTTTTCCACGGTCGGCAAGCTCTCGCTGTTCATGATCGTGGCCCTGGTGATCGGCATTCTGCTGGTGCCGCGCCTGCTGGCCTACGTGGCCCGTTTTGAAAGCAACGAAATGCTGTTGATCACCGTGCTCGGCCTGTGTTTCGGCTTTTGCCTGCTGGTGGTCAAGCTGGAATACAGCATGGTGCTGGGGGCGTTCCTGATCGGCGCGATCATCGCCGAATCCCGCGAGTTGCTGAAAATTGAGCGACTGATTGAACCTGTTCGCGACATGTTCAGTGCCATCTTCTTTGTCGCCATTGGCTTGATGATCGACCCGCAGATTCTCCTGCAGTACGCCTGGCCGATCGTGGTGATCACGGTCGCGGTGGTCCTGGGCAAGATGCTGTCCTGTGGGCTGGGCGCCTTTATCGCCGGCAACGATGGGCGCACGTCGCTGCGGGTCGGCATGGGCCTGTCCCAGATCGGTGAGTTCTCTTTCATCATCGCCGCCCTGGGCATGACCTTGCAGGTCACCAGCGACTTTCTCTATCCGGTGGCGGTGGCGGTATCGGCCATCACCACCTTGCTTACCCCGTACCTGATCCGCGCGGCCGACCCGCTGTCGCTGAAGCTGGCCGAGGTGATGCCGCAACGTCTGGGCCGCGTGCTGGGCATGTATGGCGAATGGCTGCGCAGCATCCAGCCCCAAGGCGAGGGAGCGCTGCTGGCGTCGATGATCCGGCGGATCCTGATGCAGGTGGGGGTCAACCTGGCGCTGGTGGTGGCGATCTTCTTCTCTGGCGGCTACTTCGCGGCCCGTATCGGCGGCTATCTGCAGGACTGGATCAGCGACCCGAGCTGGCAGAAGGCGCTGATCTGGGGCGGTGCGCTGCTGCTGTCGCTGCCGTTCCTGATCGCCGCCTATCGCAAGCTCAAGGCGCTGTCGATGCTGCTGGCGGAGATGGGGGTCAAGGCGGAAATGGCCGGGCGCCATACGCAAAGGGTGCGGCGAGTGATCGCCGAGGTGATTCCAATTCTGTCGTTACTGGTGATCTTCCTGCTGCTGGCGGCGTTGTCGTCGAGCATTCTGCCGACGGCCGAGCTGCTGGTGCTGATCGCGGTGGTCGCGGCCGCGGTGGCTGCGGTGCTGTGGCGCTGGTTTATCCGGGTGCACACGCGGATGCAGGTGGCGCTGCTGGAAACCCTGGATAACCACAAGGAAAGTTCAGGGCATTGATTGCCCATTCCCGCCGCTGCCAGGGATGGCAACGGCGCGGCCAGGCGCGCCATTACAAAGGGCAGGCCTCTGTAAGTGCGCGCTTGCCGGCCATGGGGCGGGCGGGTGATCGACTCAGCTTTCCAGCCAGACGTCCCGTGCCCAGTGCCACACCGATTCCCAGGATTCTTCGGTGATCAGCTCTTCTTCGCCGGACCACAGCACCACGGTGCCGTCTTCCTCGACGCAGTAGTAGTCTTCGCCGTCCTGGCAGATCGGGATCAACTCGCGCGGTACACCCAGGTCCCAGGCAGTAGCGGCTACTTCCGGCAGGTAGGTGTGGGACTGCGGGTCGGTGACGGTCACCGGTTCCAGGCTGCCGTAGACCACGTCACTCACGGTCAACAGGAACTCTTTGAAGACGAAGGGGATGTTGATGAACAGCTGTTCCTCGACTTCCACCAGTTGGTCTTCGTCCGGTAATTCCAGGGGCACGGGTACCGGTTCGTTTGCTTCACGCAGTTGCTCGATGACTTCTTCCACGGCCTGGGTCCTCTTAGCTCTATGGCGCGGTTTATATGACGCGGTTTTATACAGTAGCTCGCTATAAGTGCAATCGTGAAATGCAAAACCCCGACCTGAGTCGGGGTTTTGCATGATGGGTGTGACCGCGAAAGGGATCAGCCGTTCTGGCGGATACCTGCAACCAGCCATGGCTGGTTGTCGCCTGGAGCGCGTTCCATGTTCCAGCTTTCGCTGAACATTTCGCCCTGGTCGAAACGCGAGGTTTTCGACACGCCGGTGAAGGTCAGGGTCGCAATGGTCTTGTCGGCTCGATCATCCACGCCGTCCAGTTGGACATTGAGGTTGTCGATGTAGGTCGACTGGAAGCCATCACCCAGGTCTGCGCGTTCTTTTTTCAGGAACTGCAGCATTTGCGGGGTTACGAACTCGGCGATCTTGTCCATTTCATTCGCGTCCCAGTGTTGCTGCAGGGACTGGAAGTGATTACGCGCAGCTTCGATGAAACGCTCTTCGTTGAACCAGGCCGGCGCATTGATCACCGGACGGGCGGCGGCAGCCGAAGCACCACCGAAGATCGAGCCTGGAGCAGGCTGCTGTGGCTGGAAGGCTTCACGCTGCATGGGCGCGTGGCCAGCCGGAGCGAACTGCTCCTGCTGCTTGCGGCGACGAGCGGCGATGAAGCGGAAGATCACGAATGCGATGACGGCGAGGATCAGGATGTCGAAGATCTGCATGCCCTGGAAGCCACCGCCCATGAACATGGAGGCCAGCAGGCCGCCCGCGGCGATGCCGGCCAGAGGGCCGAGCCAGCGCGAAGCGCCGCCAGCTTTGGCAGCCGCACCAGCGGCACCGGCACCGGCAGCGCCCGCGGTTGCGGCAGTACCCGCACCTGCGGAAGGCGCCATTTGGCTGGTTTGGTGCGACGGCGCGGCGCCCGCACTTTTGCCGCCACCGAAGCGCTTGGCGTTGGCGTCGAGGCTCATCGTCAGGCCGATGCACAGCGCCATGGCGATGCTAAGAAAACGTTTCATAAAGGGAATTCCCATTTGTGGATGGCACGCGCGCCATGTTGCACAGGTGAAGTGTCACTGGCTAGCGGCATAATGTTTCGGGCTTT
Source organism: Pseudomonas sp. CF161 (assembly GCF_000416215.1). NCBI lineage: Bacteria > Pseudomonadati > Pseudomonadota > Gammaproteobacteria > Pseudomonadales > Pseudomonadaceae > Pseudomonas > Pseudomonas sp. CF161. The sequence goes on along the minus strand of NZ_ATLP01000031.1, from coordinate 45,484 downwards.
TGCCTGACAGGCTGGGTTCAGTTTCAGCCGGGGCAAGAGGACGTATCTGTGGGACCCGGCGGGCGACGGGTGGGTTCAGTGCAACCGTGCCTAGCGGCGTAGCGCCAGCAGCACCACGCCTGCGGTGATCAGGCCGATTCCAGCCCATTGCCGCAGGTCGAGCTTCTCCCCCAGCAGCGCGACGCCCAACAGCGCGACCAACACCACGCTGAGCTTGTCGACCGGCGCGACCAGCGAGGCCGGGCCCAGCTTCAGCGCGCGGAAGTAGCACAGCCAGGAAGCACCGGTGGCCAGGCCGGACAGCACCAGGAACAGGTAGCTTTTGCCCGAGATCGATCCCAGTGACTGATATTGGCCCGTGGCGTACAAAATCAAGGCCAGGCTCACCAGAACCACCACGGTCCGCAGCAGGGTGGCGAAGTCGGAGTTGACGTTCTCGATGCCGATTTTGGCGAAGATCGCCGTCAGCGCGGCGAATGTCGCCGATAGCAGGGCCCAGAATGTCCAGGAGGAAAAAAAGCCTGTGCCCATGGGATGTTCCTCTTCCTTATATAAGGACGCTTGAGGGCGAGCGCGCCAACCGCCGGTCAGCGTGCGCCGGCTCGCACCGGCACACCGCCTTGCGCTGGGCTCAGATGGCTTCCAGCTTGGCGTAGCCCAGCATCAGCCACTTGCTGCCTTCGCTGAAGTTGACCTGGACCCGCGCCTGGGCGCCGGCGCCCTCGAAGTTGAGGATCACCCCGTCGCCAAACACCGCGTGGCGCACGGCCTGGCCCAGGCTGAAACCGGTGTCCGGGATCTCGCTGCCACCAAACAGGCTGCTGGAGCTCTGCTGCTGGCCGCCACCGAAGGGACGGCTGACGCTATTGGACAGGCGCACTTCCTGGATCAGCCCCTTGGGCACTTCGCGGACGAAGCGCGAGACCTTGTTGTAGGTCTCGCTGCCGTACAGGCGGCGGGTCTCGGCATAGGTCATGACCAGGTTCTGCATCGCCCGGGTGATGCCGACGTAGGCCAGGCGCCGTTCTTCTTCAAGGCGCCCGGGTTCTTCCAGGCTCATCTTGTGCGGGAACAGGCCTTCTTCCATGCCCACCAGGAACACGTAGGGGAATTCCAGGCCCTTGGCGCTGTGCAAGGTCATCAGCTGGATGCCGTCTTCGTGCTCGTCGGCCTGGGTGTCGCCGGCTTCCAGGGACGCATGGCCGAGGAAGGCAGCCAGTGGCGTCAGGTCCTCGTCTTCTTCGGTGTTTTCGAAGTTGCGCGCGGCGCTGACCAGTTCCTCAAGGTTTTCTACCCGGGCCTGGCCTTTTTCGCCTTTTTCCGCCTCGTGGTAGGCAATCAGCCCGGATTGCTCGATCACGGTCTGGGTCATCAGGTGCAGCGGCATCTCGGCGGTTTTCGCCGCGAGGTTCTCGATCAGTTCGATAAAGCCGCCCAGGGCGCCGGCAGCGCGCCCGGTCAGGCCCTTGTTGGCCACCAGCTGGCGCATGGCTTCCCACATCGACACGTCGCTGTGGCGCGCGTGTTCGCGGATCGCTTCGACGGTCTTTTCGCCGATGCCGCGCGCCGGGACGTTGATCACCCGCTCCAGCGCGGCATCGTTGCCCCGGCCTTCGAGCAGGCGCAGGTAGGCCATGGCGTTCTTGATTTCAGCGCGTTCGAAGAAGCGCTGGCCGCCGTAGATGCGGTACGGGATGCGCTCGCGCAGCAAGGCTTCTTCCAGCACCCGGGACTGGGCGTTGGAGCGATACAAAATGGCGATATCGCTGCGGGCCAGGCCGGTTTTCAGGGCGCTTTCGATGGTTTCCACCACGTAGCGCGCTTCGTCGTGTTCGTTGAAGGCGGCGTACAGGTTGATGGCTTCGCCTTCGCCGCCGTCGGTCCACAGTTCCTTGCCCAGGCGCCCGGTGTTGTTGGCGATCAGGGCGTTGGCAGCCTTGAGGATGCCGGCCGTGGAGCGGTAGTTCTGCTCCAGGCGAATGGTTTCGGCGTCCGGGAAGTCTTCGGAATACTGGTGGATGTTCTCGATTTTCGCGCCGCGCCAGCCGTAGATCGACTGGTCGTCGTCGCCCACCACCATCAGGCTGTCGCCGCCCTTGGCCAGCAGGCGCAACCAGGCGTACTGCACGGCGTTGGTGTCCTGGAACTCATCCACCAGCACATGGCGGAAGCGCTTCTGGTAGTGCGCCAGCAAACCCGGGTGGTCGCGCCACAGGTCCAGGGCGCGCAGCAGCAGTTCGGAGAAGTCGATGACCCCGGCGCGCAGGCAGGCCGCCTCGTAGGCCTCATAGATGCCGCGCATGGTGGCCAGGAACAGATCGCCGCTGGCTTGAATATGTTGCGGGCGCAGGCCTTCGTCTTTCTGGCCGTTGATAAACCATTGCGCCTGGCGCGCCGGCCAGCGCTGCTCATCCAGCCCCAGGTCGCGGATCACGCGCTTGACCAGGCGTTGCTGGTCGTCGCTGTCGAGGATCTGGAAGGTCTGGCTCAAGCCCGCTTCCTGCCAATGGGCACGCAACAGGCGGTGCGCCAGGCCGTGGAAGGTGCCGACCCACATGCCGGCCGGGTTGATCCCCATCAACTGCTCGATGCGATGGCGCATCTCGGCAGCCGCCTTGTTGGTGAAGGTCACCGACAGGATGGAGTGTGGCGAGGCGTTCTCGACCTGGATCAACCAGGCGATACGGTGCACCAGCACACGGGTTTTACCGGATCCAGCACCGGCCAGGACCAACTGACGACCCACGGAGGCAGCTACGGCCTGGCGTTGGGCATCGTTGAGGGAGTTCAGCAGAAGGGAGAGGTCATCGCGCATCGGGGCATTCTAGGGGGCCGGGCGACACCGGGCAAACCCGGCGTTGGTTTAGCCGATAAAACTACCGTGGATGACGACCGGTCGGTCACAGGCTGCAGCCGTTGGCGGTGCTCGCCTGTACGGTTTTATGCAGTGCCGGCGGGGGATTTGTTTTAGCGATTTATGATCTGGAGCAGTTTGGTACGGGCTATTGCTTGTGTATGCTCCGGCGACGTTTCAGGCTCAACCATTATAAGAACACTGCCTATGACACTCAGCACCGACCTGAGCGGTCCCTTTGTGGAGCCGCGGGTTATCCGCCAGCACTACGCCATGGAGATGGCGGTCGAGCGCACGCGTCTGCTTTATCAGGGCTCATTGCTGCCCACACTCTTCATGTTGCTCAACGGTCTGGTCTGCGCCTGGTTGCTGTGGAGCCCCGAGCGGTACTTGCTGGTCAGTGTGTGGATGGTCTGGCTGCTGGCCCTGGTGGCGCTGCGGGTGATCCAGGTGGCAGCGTTCGATTCCGCCATGCCCAGCCGCCAGGCACACGCGGTGTGGCGGCGGATGTTTCTGATGGGGTCCGCGGTCAGTGGCCTGACCCTGGCTTGCGCCGCTATCGCCCTGGTGCCCGCCGACAGTTTCCTGCAGCAGGCCTGGGTCTTCGGCCTGATCGGCGCGGCGATTCTCTCCGCCAGCGTTTCCTATGCCGTCAGCCTGCCGGCCTTCCTGTCCTTTACCTTGCCCTGCCTGTTGCCGGCCATCGCCTATCTGTTCTGGGGCGGCGACCAGCAACAGCGCGGCTGGGGCTGGCTGGGGCTGATTCTGCTGGTGTCCTTGAGCGTGGTGGCCTGGCAGGTTAATCGCCTGATCCACCGTGGCATGCTGCGGCGCTTCCAGAATCAGGCGCTGATCGAGCACCTGCAGCAGGCGCAAAGCCGCAGCGAGCAACTCAACAGCGAGCTGGCCCGCGAGGTTGAACAGCGCCGACGCGCCGAAGATGAATTGCGGCAAGCTCAGGTCAGCCTCGAAGGCCGGGTCGCCGAGCGCAGCCTGGAGCTGGACGCGGCCAACAAGGCCCTGAGCAAGAGCGAGGCGCGCCTGGCCCTGGCGCTCAAGGCCAGTGAGTTGGGGCTGTGGGACTGGAACCTGCAGACCGACGAAGTGCACCACACCCAGGTCAAGGAGCTGTTCGGGCTGGAGCCGGACTACGTCACCGCGATGCTCAGCCACCTCAAGCCCCGCCTGCACCCCGAGGACCTGCCGTTGCTCAGGCGCGCCCTAGTGGAGCACCTCAAGGGCCGCAGCGAGGATTACCAGGTCGAATACCGGGTGCGCCACGGTGCCGGCCATTGGGTCTGGATCGAAGACCGTGGCCGAGCGGTGGAGCGCAGCGCCAGCGGGCGGGTGACGCGCATGGTCGGCACCCGGCGCGACATCAGCACCAGCAAGGAGCTGGAAGAGCAGCGCAACCTGGCGGCCACGGTGTTCGAGGCCGCCAGCGAAGGCATCGTGATTCTCGACCCGAATTACGCATTGATCGCGATCAACCAGGCCTTCAGCCGCGTCACCGGCTATCAGATCGAAGACATGCTCGGGCGCAATGTCGTGGAGCTGCCGTGCAGCCGCGATGCGCGTCGCCACTACCCGGCGATCCGCCAGGCCCTGGAGCAGCACGGCAGTTGGCAGGGCGAGCTGGTGGAGGCACGCAAGAATGGCGAACTGTACCCGCAGTGGCTGCAACTGAGCATGGTCCGTGACAAGCGCGGGCAGGTCAGCCATATCGTCGGCTTCTTCGCCGATCTGTCGGCGCGGCGCGAGTCCGAAGAGCGCATGCGCTACCTGACCCACTACGACGAACTCACCGGCCTGGCCAACCGCTCGCTGTTTCGCGAGCGCCTGCGCGACGCCCATCTGCGGGTGCGCCAGGGCGGGCGCAGCCTGGCCCTGGTCCACATCAACCTGGACCGCTTCAAGTTGCTCAATGACAGCCTGGGGCATGACGTGGCCGACCAGCTGTTGCAGAAAATGGCCCGGCGCCTGGTCAATGCGCTGCCGGAAGCCGACACCATCGCCCGCTTGTCCGGCGATGAGTTTGCGGTGCTGTTCGATGCCTATGGCAGCCTGTCGAGCCTGACCCGGGTCGCCACCCGCTTACTGAGCAAGCTGCGCCTGCCGCTGACCGTGGACGGCCACGAGCTGGTGGTCAGCGCGTCCATGGGCATCAGCCTGCTGCCCGATAGCGCGCGGGAAATTTCCGCGCTGATCAGCCAGTCGAACATGGCCATGCAGTACGCCAAGCACCTGGGGGGGAATAATTTCCAGTTTTACACCGAGAGCCTGCAGGCCAGCACCCTGGAGCGCCTGCAATTGGAAAACCAGCTGCGCAAGGCCATCGACGACCAGCAGCTGAAAGTCTTCTATCAACCCAAGCTGTGCCTGGCCAGCGGCCATCTGAATGCCGCCGAGGCGCTGGTGCGGTGGGATCACCCGACCATGGGCCGCGTGCCGCCGGGGGACTTTATCGGCCTGGCCGAAGAAACCGGGCTGATCGGGCCGATCGGCGAGTTCGTGTTGCGCCAGGCCTGCTGGCAGGCGTGTGAATGGCAGCGCCAGGGGCTGGCGCCGATTCGGGTCTCGGTCAATCTGTCGGTGTATCAGCTGCGCCAGGGCAAGTTGGTGAGCCTGGTGCGCCAGGTGCTGGAAGAGACCGGCCTGGAGCCGCAATACCTGGAGCTTGAGCTGACCGAAAGCCAGTTGCTCGACAGCGTCGAACACATCATCTCGACCTTTCAGCAACTGCGAGGCCTGGGAGTGAAGCTGGCGATCGACGATTTTGGCACCGGGTATTCGTCCCTGAGTTACCTCAAGCGGATCCCGGTGGACTACGTGAAGATCGATCAGGCGTTTATCCGTGGCCTGACCGAAGGCAGCGCGGATGCGGCGATTACCCGGGCGATCATTGCCATGGCCCACGGCCTGTCGCTGAAGGTGGTGGCCGAGGGCGTCGAGCATCCGGGGCAACTGGCGTTTCTCAAGGCCGAGCAGTGTGACGAAGTGCAGGGTTACCTGATCAGTCGCCCCGTCGAAGCCGAGGGCCTGGCGGCCTTGCTCAGGGCCGATGCCGCCTTGTAGCCACTGCCGAAGGCTCGGGCCGCCCTGGCAGCTACATACAGCCGACCCAGCCAAAATAGGGGACGTAAAGCTGATTCAGTTACGCATTGCGCGGGCAAAAAACGGATTCATGTAGTATAACTACAAAACTGCTACATCCCTGGCGCCTGCCAATAACAATGAGTCCAGCCCTTTGAATCTGTTGCAGCACATCGCCCAGTCACGCCATCTCTTGCGCAAGTCGGAGCTCAAGGTCGCCGATCATGTGTTGCTCGATCCTGCGGCTGTGATGCACAGCTCCATGGCCGACCTGGCCCATAGCGTCGGCATCAGCGAACCGACCATCGTGCGTTTCTGCCGCGCCATCGGTTGCTCGGGCTTCCAGGACCTGAAACTCAAGCTGGCGCAAAGCCTGGCCGCCGGTGCCAGCTTCGGCCAGTTCGCGATCCATGAAGACGATTCCGTCGCCGACTACAGCCTGAAAATCTTCGACACCACCCTGCACACCCTGATGGAAGTGCGCGAGAAGCTCGATCCGGTGGAGTTGCAGAAGGCCGTGACCGCCATGTCCCAGGCCCAGCGCGTGGAGTTCTACGGCTTCGGCGCGTCGGGCGCGGTGGCGGCGGATGCCCAGCACAAGTTCTTTCGCCTGCTGCTGACGGCGGCGGCGTATTCCGACCCGCACATGCAGGCGATGTCGGCGGTGACCCTGAAGCCCACCGATGTGGCGATCTGCATTTCCCAGTCAGGGCGTTCCAAGGACCTGTTGATCACCGCCAACCTGGTGCGCGAAAGCGGCGCCTCGCTGATCACCCTGTGCCCGAGCCAGACGCCCCTGGCCGAGCTGTCGACCGTCAACCTGGCGATCGACGTGCACGAAGACACCGAAATCTACACCCCGCTGACCTCGCGTATCGCCCACCTGGTGGTGATCGACGTGCTGGCCATGGGCGTGGCCATGGCCCGCGGGCCGAGCCTGGTCAACCACTTGAAAAGCGTCAAACGCAGCTTGCGCAGCCTGCGCCTGTCGCCAAAATCGGTCAAAGCACTGGACGACTGAGCCCGCCTGCACCGCCTGAGGTGGGCGTCACGTGCGACCCACCACTGGGCAACATTCATCTCTCTGTCACTGACCCGCCGCCAAACCGTAACGCCCGACGTCCATCGTGAAACTCCCGTACTCGCATTGGGAGACTAGAAATGGCCCGGCCTTACGAAGAGAGCAACAGCGTAGTCAAGACCCGTCGTCAGCAGGAAGACCAGCGCCGCATGGAGTTTCGCCGCGCGATCGAACACCGCTGTGAGTTGCGCCAACTGCAGCAGGAGATCAACGATTACCCGGAGCTTGAAGCCCTCAATTACTGGCAGGCGGCACCGACAGCTTCCCGTCGAAACGCTCAACCAGCACGCTGATCTGCACCCGTTCGCTGCGGATAAACCCCAGGAACGCATGCGCTACCGGTGACAGGCGCTTGGCCTTGGCCTGCACCAGGCACCAGCTGCGGTACAACGGCAGCTCTTCGACGGGCAGCTCGATGAGCCCCCCCGTCGCCAACTCAAGGTTCAGGGCGTGGCGCGTCAACAAGGCCACGCCCAGACCCGCTCGCACGCATTCGCGCTGGGCCTCGGCCGATGACACTTCCAGGGTCTGGGTAAAGTGCACGCGCTTCTCCTTGAAGTATTCCTCGCAGGCCATCCGCGTTCCCGACCCCTGTTCACGCACCAGCAGGTTATAGGGCTCCAGGTCCTGCAGGCGCAGCGGGCCCATATGGCACAGCGGATGCTCGGGGGGCGCCACGGCCACGATCGGGTTGTTGAGGAACGGCAGAAACTCCAGGCCCATGTCCTGCGGCACCATGGACATGATCACCAGGTCGTCACGGTTGTCCGAAAGACGGCGGATCACCTGCCCGCGATTGACCACGGTCAGTTGCAGGTTGACCTCCGGGTGCTGGCGCTTGAAGGCGGCGAACAGGTGCGGCACGAAGTATTTGGCGCTCGATTCCACCGCCAGTTTCAGCTGGCCTTGCAACGAGCCCTGCATGTCCGAAAGCTGCATGTCGAGGTTTTCCAGGCGCCCGAAAATGTCGCGGCTGGCCCGTTGCAGGGCTTCGGCGGCCTCGGTCATGTACAGCTTCTTGCCGACGTAATCGAACAGCGGCTGGCCGATCAGCTCTTCCAGCTGGCGGATCTGCAGGCTCACGGCGGGCTGGGTCAGGGACATTTCTTCGGCGGCGCGACTGTAGGAGCGCAAATCACAGACCTCATTGAAGATCTGTAGCTGGCGTAATGTCATACGCATCAGGGACTTACGCATTGTTCGAGGTCTCGCACCGCAGGCTGGTCGGGCAACTATAAGTCTTTACTTATGGTCGACCCAATAATTATTGATTTTTGTTAATCCCTCCATAGGCATAGTGTGGCGCAGCGACTGACTTGAAACATTTGGTCACGCGCCGACCTGGTCTAGCAGGTCGTGTGTTTCAACGGCTCAAGGGAACCTCCAAGTGATAAAAAAGATCCTGATCGCCAACCGTGGTGAGATTGCCGTACGAATCGTGCGTGCCTGCGCCGAGATGGGCATCCGTTCGGTCGCGATCTATTCCGACGCCGATCGCCATGCCCTGCATGTGAAGCGCGCGGACGAGGCGCACAGCATTGGTGCCGAACCGCTGGCCGGCTACCTCAACCCGCGCAAGCTGGTGAACCTGGCGGTGGAAACCGGCTGCGACGCCCTGCACCCCGGCTACGGTTTCCTCTCGGAAAACGCCGAGCTGGCGGACATCTGCGCCGAGCGTGGTATCAAGTTCATCGGCCCGTCGGCGGAAGTGATCCGGCGTATGGGCGACAAGACCGAAGCCCGCCGCAGCATGATCAAGGCCGGCGTGCCGGTGACCCCGGGCACCGAAGGCAACGTGGCGGACATCGCCGAAGCCTTGACCGAGGGCGACCGCATTGGCTACCCGGTGATGCTCAAGGCCACCTCCGGTGGTGGCGGCCGTGGCATTCGCCGTTGCAACAGCCGTGAAGAACTCGAACAAGCCTTCCCCCGGGTGATTTCCGAGGCCACCAAGGCCTTCGGTTCGGCGGAAGTGTTCCTCGAAAAGTGCATCGTCAATCCCAAGCACATCGAAGCGCAGATCCTCGGCGACAGCTTTGGCAATGTGGTGCACCTGTTCGAGCGCGATTGCTCGATCCAGCGCCGCAACCAGAAGCTGATCGAGATCGCCCCCAGCCCGCAACTGACCCCTGAACAGCGCGCCTATATCGGCGACCTGTCGGTGCGCGCAGCCAAGGCCGTGGGCTACGAGAACGCTGGCACCGTGGAGTTCCTGCTCGCCGAGGGCGAGGTGTACTTCATGGAGATGAACACCCGGGTGCAGGTGGAACACACCATCACCGAAGAAATCACCGGCATCGATATCGTCCGCGAGCAGATCCGCATCGCTTCCGGCCTGCCGCTTTCGGTTAAACAGGAAGACATCCAGCATCGCGGCTTCGCCCTGCAATTTCGGATCAACGCCGAAGACCCGAAAAACAACTTCCTGCCCAGCTTCGGCAAGATCACCCGTTATTACGCACCCGGCGGCCCCGGCGTACGTACCGACACGGCGATCTACACCGGCTACACCATTCCGCCGTTCTACGATTCCATGTGCCTGAAACTGGTGGTCTGGGCCCTGACCTGGGAAGAAGCGATGGACCGCGGCCTGCGTGCCCTGGACGACATGCGCCTGCAAGGCGTGAAGACCACGGCGGCCTATTACCAGGAAATCCTGCGTAACCCGGAATTCCGTAGCGGCCAGTTCAACACCAGCTTCGTTGAAAGCCACCCTGAACTGACCAACTACTCGATCAAGCGCAAACCCGAAGAGCTGGCCCTGGCCATCGCCGCCGCCATCGCCGCCCACGCAGGCCTATGAATGAAGCAGTTGCAAGCTTTTAGCAGCAAGCGGCAAGTCAGAGCCGATCGGCTTTGACGTGCAGCTTGTAGCTTGAAACTTGTAGCTATGAGGAGATCCGAATATGACTAAGAAAATCTTCGTTACCGACACCATCCTGCGCGACGCCCACCAGTCCCTGCTGGCCACCCGCATGCGCACCGATGACATGCTGCCGATCTGCGACAAGCTCGACAAAGTCGGCTACTGGTCCCTGGAAGTCTGGGGCGGCGCGACCTTCGACGCCTGCGTGCGGTTTCTCAAAGAAGACCCGTGGGAGCGCCTGCGCCAACTGCGCGCGGCCTTGCCCAACACCCGTCTGCAAATGCTCCTGCGCGGGCAGAACCTGCTGGGCTACCGCCATTACAGCGACGATGTGGTCCGCGCGTTCGTGGCCAAGGCGGCGGTCAATGGCATCGACGTGTTCCGCATCTTCGACGCCATGAACGACGTGCGTAACCTGCGGGTGGCCATCGAAGCGGTCAAAGCCGCCGGCAAGCACGCCCAGGGCACCATCGCCTACACCACCAGCCCGGTGCACACCATCGAGGCCTTCGTCGCCCAGGCCAAGCAAATGGAAGCCATGGGTTGCGACTCGGTGGCCATCAAGGACATGGCCGGCCTGCTGACGCCCTATGCCACTGGCGAGCTGGTCAAGGCGCTGAAGGCCGAGCAGTCGCTGCCGGTGTTCATCCATTCCCACGACACCGCAGGCCTGGCCGCGATGTGCCAGCTCAAGGCCATCGAGAACGGCGCCGACCATATCGACACCGCCATCTCCAGCTTCGCCTGGGGCACCAGCCACCCGGGCACCGAGTCCATGGTTGCGGCCCTTAAAGGCAGCGAATTCGACACCGGCCTGAACCTGGAGCTGCTGCAGGAAATCGGTCTGTACTTCTACGCCGTGCGCAAGAAGTACCACCAGTTCGAAAGCGAATTCACCGCGGTCGACACCCGGGTCCAGGTCAACCAGGTGCCGGGCGGGATGATCTCCAACCTGGCCAACCAGCTCAAAGAGCAGGGCGCGCTGAACCGCATGAGCGAAGTGCTGGCCGAGATCCCGCGGGTCCGTCACGACCTTGGCTACCCGCCGCTGGTGACCCCGACCTCGCAGATCGTCGGCACCCAGGCGTTCTTCAACGTCCTGGCCGGCGAGCGCTACAAAACCATCACCAACGAAGTGAAGCTGTACCTGCAAGGTGGCTACGGCAAGGCTCCAGGTGAAGTCGACGAAAAACTGCGGCGCCAGGCCATCGGCAGCGAAGACGTGATCGACGTGCGCCCGGCCGACCTGCTGAAACCTGAAATGACCAAGCTGCGCGGTGAAATCGGCGCCCTGGCCAAGTCCGAAGAAGACGTGCTGACCTACGCCATGTTCCCGGATATCGGGCGCAAGTTCCTCGAAGAGCGTGAAGCCGGCACCCTGGTTCCGGAAGTGCTGCTGCCGATCCCCGAAGCCGGTGGCGTCAGCAAGGCGGGCGGCGAGGGCGTGCCCACCGAGTTCGTCATCGACGTCCATGGCGAAACCTACCGCGTCGACATCACCGGGGTCGGGGTCAAGGCCGAGGGCAAGCGCCACTTCTACCTGTCGATCGACGGCATGCCGGAAGAAGTGGTGTTCGAGCCGCTCAACGAATTTGTCGGCGGCGGCAGCAGCAAGCGCAAGCAGGCCACCGCGCCGGGCCACGTCAGCACCACCATGCCGGGCAACATCGTCGACGTGCTGGTCAAGGAAGGCGACGTGGTCAAGGCCGGCCAGGCGGTATTGATCACCGAAGCGATGAAGATGGAAACCGAAGTCCAGTCGGCTGTCGCCGGCAAGGTGACCGCGATCCACGTGGCCAAGGGCGACCGGGTCAACCCGGGCGAGATCCTGATCGAGATCGAGGGCTGATCACAGCCTTCATCTGCAACGTTTTACCTCGGGGGGGCATTTGCTCCCCTTTTTTTTGCGCGGAAAAAACCTGCGCCTGCCCGTTCAGTTGAGTGCCTAGCGCTGATGGCCCTTGCCGTAATAGCGCTCCAGGCGGGCCTGGACCAGTTCCAGGGCGAAAGACATCAGCCAGTAGATCACCGCCGCGGTGGTCAGCATTTCCAGGTAGCGATAGCTGGAGCGGCCATAGGACTGGGCCAGGAACATCACTTCCCAGACCCCCATCACCGAAATCAGCGACGAGTCCTTGAGCATCGAAATGAACTGGTTGGCCGTGGGCGGGATGATGGTGCGCATCGCCTGGGGCAGGGTCACGTGCCAGAAAATGGTCGTCGGGCGCATGCCCAGGGCCAGTGCCGCCTGGCGTTGGCCCTGGGCGACGCCAATGATGCCGGCCCGGAAGATTTCGCTGAGATAGGCCCCGTAGTTCAGGGACAGGGCAATGATCCCGGCCGCAATCGCGCCCGGCACCACGCCCAACTGGGGCATGCCCAGGTAGATCAGCATGATCTGGATCAGCAGCGGCGTGCCGCGAAAGAACGAGGTGTAGAAGCTGGCGATGCCGAACAGCACGGCGCTGCTGGACAGGCGCGCCAGGGCGGCGGCGAAGCCCAGCAGCACCGACGCCAGCATCGAGCACAGGCACAGGAACAAGGTCAGAGCCGCGCCCTGGAGGAAGCCATTGGGCCCCAGGCGAAAGCCCGCCAGGTTGGGGAATTTTTCCAGGATGATCGCGAATTTCAGGTCAAAGCTCAGGAAGAACCCGACAAACAGCAAGAACAGCAACGCCCAGGTCAGGTACAGGCGTGTGCGAAAACCCAGCAGGCGTTTGAGAAACGACTCAGCCACCGGTGGCGGTGGCTGAGATGGTTGCGAGAGAGAGGTCATTTACTGATGTCGGCGCCGATCCATTTGTCCGACAGTTTGCTCAGAGTGCCGTCCTGTTTCAACTGGGCGAAGACTTCACGCACCTTGCTGTTCCACTGGGCGTCGCCTTTCTCGATGGCCACCGAGTTGGGTTCGGAGTAGAGCGGCTCGCCGGCCAGCTTGAAGCGTTTGTCCTGGGTCAGGCGCGGTTGTGCGGTCACCAGGTTGGTGAGGATCGCGTCCAGGCGCACGCCGGCGCCCAGGCCCAGGTCCTGGAAGGCGACGTTGTCGGTGTCGTACGGGGCGATCTGCACGTTCTCGAACGGGTACTGCAATTGGGTGTCTTCGGCGCCTTCGATCACCAGGTTCTTGTTCAGGTAGCTCTCATAGCTGGAGGCGCTGGTGAGGCCGACTTTCTTGTCGCTCAGGTCTTTGGCGCTGTGGATGCGATCGTCCTTGGCGTTGACCACGATCACCGCCGGCGAGGCGTAGTACTCCACCGGGAAGTCGAAGACTTCGGCGCGGGCCTTGCTCGGGGTCATGGAGCAGATGCAGATGTCGTAGCGACCGCTCCAGCGACCGGCGGCGATCACGTCCCAGGAAGGGGTTTCCAGGCGCAGCTTGACCCCCAGTTTGGCGGCGACGGCCTTGGCCACGTCGACGTCGAAGCCGTCCAGCTGGTTCTGATCATTGAGGAAGGAAAAGGGCGGATAGCTTTCCATCAACACGCCAACCAGCTCCTTTTTCTGCTCGATGCGGTCCAGGGTGGCACCGGCGAAGGCCTGGGAAGAGGCGGCGAGCAAGGTCAGGCCCAGGGCCAATAACGGTTTGAAGTTCATGGAAGTCCTGACTGAAAAAGGTTGTGATTAACCGAATGGTGCGTATTTAATAGTTATAAGAACCACTCCGGTAGTGAGTTATTTTCATAAGCTTATGAGTAAAAGGCATATGGGCGCAGGCAGCACGGTAATTCTGGATGGCGGCATGGGTCGCGAACTGCAACGCCGCGGGGCGCCGTTCCGGCAGCCCGAGTGGTCGGCCCTGGCCTTGAGCGAGGCGCCGCAGGCGGTGGAGGCCGTGCATGCGGCTTATATCGACAGCGGCGCCAACGTCATCACCAGCAACAGTTATGCGGTGGTGCCGTTCCATATTGGCGAAGAGCGGTTTGCCGCTGAAGGGCAGGCCCTGGCAGCCCTGGCCGGCGAACTGGCGCGGCGTGCGGCGGATGCCTCGGGCAAGAAGGTGCGGGTCGCAGGTTCGTTACCGCCGCTGTTTGGCTCTTATCGCCCGGACCTGTTCGATGCCTCGCGGGCTGCAGACTTGCTGGCGCCGCTGGTCAACGGCCTGGCCCCCCACGTCGACCTGTGGCTGGCGGAAACCCAGAGCTCCATCGTCGAGGCGCGGGCGATCCACGCCGGCCTGCCTGAAGACGGCAAGCCGTTCTGGTTGTCCTTTACCTTGAAGGATGAAGACACCGACGCCGTGCCGCGCCTGCGTTCCGGCGAGCCGGTGGCCGAAGCGGCAGCAGTGGCCGCCGAGCTGGGTGTGGAGACCCTGCTGTTCAACTGCAGCCAGCCGGAAGTGATCGGCGATGCGATCGATGCTGCCCGTGCGACTTTCGAGCGCCTGGGGGTGAAGATCCATATCGGCGCCTACGCCAATGCCTTCCCGCCGCAACCCGAAGAAGCCACGGCCAACGACGGCCTCGACCCGCTGCGTGAAGACCTGGACCCGCCGGGCTACCTGCGCTGGGCGGCCGATTGGCAACAGCGCGGCGCCAGCCACCTGGGTGGTTGCTGCGGCATTGGCCCGGAGCACATCGCCGTCCTCGCGCAAAAGCTGCGCTGACCGCGACAAACAAAGGCCCACTGGGCTGATGGATCACGGCGTCCATCAAGGCCCGTGCAGCCTGCGGCAGCGGCTCCAGATCCATATGCACCGGTAGCCGCTGCCGAGGTACGAGGCTGCGCTGGCCCTGCCGGACAGCCCCGATTCGGCTACCGGGCAGCGCGTATCAGGCGCGGCATTCGGCCAGGGTTTTGCGCTGGCCGGTGCCGCTCTGATTGTCTTCGCTCAACCAGCGCTCGAACCCTGCGCCAATCGTCGGCCATTCCGAGTCGAGGATCGAAAACCACGCGGTGTCGCGGTTCTTGCCCTTGGCGACCATGTGCTGACGAAACACCCCTTCGAAGCTGAAGCCCAGGCGTTCGGCCGCCTGGCGCGAGCGGGCGTTGTCGTTGTTGCACTTCCACTCCAGGCGCCGGTAACCCAGGTCGAACGCTTCCTTGGCCAACAGGTAGACCGCCTCGGTGCTTTTGGGCGAGCGCTGCATCGGCGCGCCGAAGCTCACGTGGCCGATCTCGATGCGGCCCTGGGCCGGGACGATCGACATCAGGCTCAGCATGCCCTGGGCCTGGCCGCTGGCACGGTCGATCACGGTGAAGAAGTACGGGTCGCTGCTGGCCGCATGATTGCTCAGCCATTCATTGAACGCGTCGTGCTCAAAAGGCCCGTAAGGCAGGTAGTCCCACAACTTGGGGTCCGCGCCGGGGCCCTGGAAAGCCTGCCACAGTTGTTCGGCATGGCGCGCCGGGTCGAGGCGTTCCAGGCGGATGAAGCGTCCTTCGATCAGGGTCGCCGAGGGGGCCGGGGCGCCTGTCCAGTCAGCGGGTGAAATCGGCATGCTGTTCTCCTTGAACCTCAAAGGGCTTTGCGAAACTGAATGAAACCCGGCCGCTCGGCGATGCGCTCGTAGAGCTGGATCGCCGTGGCGTTGGTTTCGTGGGTCAGCCAGTGCACCTTGCAGGCACCATCGCGCTTGGCCTGCGCGTAGACAAACTCGATCAGCAGGCGACCGACGCCGGTGCCACGCTGCTCCGGGCTGACCAGCAAGTCTTGCAGGTAGCAGGAATTCTCGATACTCCAGTTGGAGCGGTGGTAAATGAAATGCACCATGCCCACCGCCCGCTCGCCATCCCAGGCCAGGGCCGCGTGGGT
Source organism: Pseudomonas sp. CF161 (assembly GCF_000416215.1). Taxonomy (NCBI): domain Bacteria; kingdom Pseudomonadati; phylum Pseudomonadota; class Gammaproteobacteria; order Pseudomonadales; family Pseudomonadaceae; genus Pseudomonas; species Pseudomonas sp. CF161. Next base: position 29,838 of record NZ_ATLP01000031.1, on the reverse strand, counting down.
CGGCTCGCTCGGGTCGAGAAAGCGCTGCCAGGTGCTGTGGCTCACGTCATCGGCCAGCTCGGTGTTGTAGAACCGCAGGTAGGCCTGCCATAGCGGCAGCCAGGCGCCGTGGTCGGCGGCGGTCACGGGGCGAATCTGAATCTGGCTCATAAATCTCCTTGGCGCATCAGGTGGGAAAGCTGTTGATCGCGGACATCGGCACTGGCCGCCAAGCCGTCGCGCACGCCGGCAATGTCGGCCGGGCTGCGGTTCTGGCTGAGCTTGCGCTTGCCTTCCAGGCGCTGGATCGGCAGGGCAAAACCAACAATTGCCTTGAGCATGCCCTCGATGTAGTCGGCGGGGGCGTCCGTGACCTTCCACGGCTCGCTGCGCGGGCGTTCGTGGCGCTCGGTGAGGGCGCTGACCAGCGCCAGCAGGCGTGGCCCGTCGCTGAACACTTCGGCACTGCCGTAGGCATGCACGGCCAGGTAGTTCCAGGTGGGAACCACTTTTCCATGCTCGGCCTTGCTCGGATAAAAGCCCGGGCTGACGTAAGCGTCTTCGCCACTGAAGATCACCAGCGCCTCGGCGCCGTCGGCCAGCTCCTGCCATTGCGGATTGGCCTTGGCCAGGTGCCCGAACAGGGTGCCATTGGCGCCTTGTGCGGGGTCCAGCAACAGCGGCAAATGGCTGGCTTGCAGGCCCAGCTTGCCGTGGGTGACCAGGGTGGCGAGGCGGCTCTGGGCAATCTGCTGCTGCAGGCTGGCCAGGTTGTCGTCGACGAAGGCGCGAGGTAGGTACATGGAAAAATTCCTTGGCGAATGCCTGCATCCTAGGCAGGCTAATGGTCTGTTGTAAGAGCCATCTTGGGTCTATTTCATAGGTCCAATTACCCGGGTGCATACCAATGAACAGCCCAGCGCTACCGCTTTCCTTCAACCCGGCGGGTATCGAGCTCGACCGCCGCCAGGGCCTCAGCCGCCAGCTGTACCAGGCCCTGCGCATGCGCGTGCTGGACGGCCGCCTGGCCAGCGGCACCCGGCTGCCCGCCAGTCGCGACCTGGCACAGGCCCTGGAAATTTCCCGGAACAGCGTGGTGCGCGCCTACGACCAGTTGTATGCCGAGGGGTTTATCGAAGGGCGGGTCGGGGATGGCACTTATGTGGCGTTGCTGCCTGAAGCGCAGCTGCCGATCAAAAAACTATCCACAAAATTGTCCACAGGGATATCAACAGGCTTACCCACAGGGTTATCCACAAAATCGGCCATTTCACTGGATTTACATCCAGCTAAAGTTATCCACAACCCGGCGCTGGAGCTGTTGCAAAAGCATCATTTGTCGACCCCGCCCAGTGGTCCGCCACGAGCATTTCGGGTCGGCGTGCCGGCCTTCGATCTGTTTCCATTCGAGGTCTGGGCCAAGCTGAATGCGGCTTTCTGGCGCAAGCCGGACCTGCGTCACCTGTGTTATGGCGACTCGGCGGGCGACGCGCGCCTGCGTGGGCTGATCGCCGCTTATTTGCGCAGCTCCCGTGGCTTGCAGTGCACGGCTGAGCAAATAGTGATCACCAGTGGCGCACAGCAGGGAATAAGCCTTTGTGCACAGCTGCTGGTGGAGCCGGGCGCGGGCGTGGCTGTGGAAAACCCCGGCTACCGCGCCGCCGGTCACGCCTTCGCGGTGGCGGGCGGGCGTCTGCACGGAGTGGCGGTGGACCAGGAGGGGATCGACTGCCGGCAACTGGCGGCCCTGGAGGATTGCCGGCTGGCCTATGTCACCCCGTCCCACCAATACCCGACCGGGGTCATCATGAGCCTGGCCCGGCGCCTGGAATTGCTGGCCTGGGCCGAGCGGACCCAGGGCTGGATTATCGAGGACGACTACGACGGCGAGTACCGCTACAGCGGCGCGCCCCTGGCGCCTCTGGCTGCCCTGGATCGCCAGGGCCGGGTGCTGTACGTCGGCACCTTCGGCAAGGTCGCGTTTCCGGCCTTGCGCCTGGGCTACCTGGTGCTGCCGCCGGCGCTGGTGCAGGCCTTTGCCCGGCGCCGGGCGGTGGACGTGCGGCATTCGGAGGTCAGCACCCAGGCGGTGATGGCCGAGTTCATGGCGGCCGGGCACTTTCAGCGGCATATCCGGCGCATGCGGCGTGCGGCGTTGAGCCGGCGCAATACGTTGCTCGCCCATTGGCCTGTGGATATCCAGGGTGTCGGGCCGTTGCCGAATGTGGCGGCGGGGCTGCACCTGACGCTGGCGGTGGACAGCCTGGCGCGCGAGCGTGAACTGATCGCCCAGGCGGCCGATGCCGACGTCGAGATCAGCGGGCTGAGCAACTACTGGCTGCCCGAGTCCGCGCCAACGCCGGACCAGCGCGCCGGGCTGGTGCTGGGTTTTGCCGCGGTGCCGGAGGCGGAGATCGAAGCTGCCTTGCAGCGTTTGCGAAAAGCCTGGCAGGCCTGAAGGTTTATACTCGCGGCCATTTCCTTCGCCGAGAACGCCCATGAGCCAGACTCTTTCCGCGGCGCCCGAACCCAAGTTCGGCGCGCCCTTGTGCGCATTGCTGGTACTGAGCGCTGCTGCCTTGTTCCTGCAAGCCCGGGTCGGTGCCCAGCAGGTACTGTTGCTGGTGCTGGGTGCCGCGCTGGGGCTGACCCTGTATCACGCCGCCTTTGGTTTCACCTCGGCCTGGCGGGTATTTATCCGCGACCGCCGGGGCGCGGGCCTGCGGGCGCAGATGGTGATGCTGGCGCTGGCGGTGCTGCTGTTCTTCCCGGCATTGGGCGCCGGCACCCTGTTCGGCCAGCCGGTGACCGGGCTGGTGGCGCCGGCCGGGATCTCGGTGATTGTCGGGGCATTCATCTTCGGCATCGGCATGCAGTTGGGCGGCGGTTGCGCCTCCGGCACCCTGTTTACCGTGGGCGGTGGCAACGCGCGGATGCTGGTGACCTTGCTGTTTTTCATCTGCGGCTCATTGATCGCCACCCAGCATGTGGATTGGTGGTTCGCCTTGCCATCGCTGCCGCCGATTTCCATCGTCAAGAGCCTGGGCGTGTTGCCGGCGCTGGTGCTGAGCCTGGTGGTGTTCGCCGCGATTGCATGGCTGACGGTGAGCCTGGAAAAACGCCGCCACGGCGCGCTGGAAACGCCTGTCAGCAGTGATCACCCTGGCTGGCGCCGCCTGCTGCGCGGGCCCTGGCCGCTGGTGTGGGGCGCGGTGGCCCTGGCGTTGCTCAATTACGCCACCCTGGCCCTGGCGGGTCGGCCTTGGGGCATCACCTCGGCGTTTGCGTTGTGGGGCGCCAAGGTGGCCAGCGGGCTGGGGGTGGATGTCGGCAGCTGGGTGTTCTGGCAGAGCCCGGGCAACGCCAAGGCGCTGGCGGCACCGGTGTGGGAGGACATCACCAGCGTGATGGACATCGGCATCGTCCTGGGGGCCTTGCTGGCGGCCGGGCTGGCCGGGCGTTTTGCCCCCAGCCTGAACATCCCCCGGCGCTCCCTGGTGGCGGCGGTGCTTGGTGGATTGCTGCTGGGCTACGGCTCGCGGCTGGCGTATGGCTGCAACATCGGCGCCTACTTCAGCGGCATCGCCTCCGGCAGCCTGCATGGCTGGCTGTGGCTGGTAGCCGCCTTTATCGGCAACGGCGTGGGCGTACGCCTGCGCCCCTGGTTCTTCGCCGAAGATCGGACGGGCTGCTGAGCGCAGCAGCTCTAAGCCGCAAGCCGCAAGCTTGGCTCTTTTGTGGCGAGGGAGCTTGCTCCCGCTCGAGCGCGAAGCGGTCGCAGAGGCGGGGATTGCGGTGTGTCAGGTTTAACGCGGCAGCAGGGTTTGGGCTTGCTTCGCAAGCCAGCGCGAGCAAGCTCGCTCGCCACAGGGGGCGGGTAATCCCTTATAGCTTGCCGCTTGGAGCTTGAAACTTGCTGCTTGGCTCTTTTGTGGCGAGGGAGCTTGCTCCCGCTCGAGCGCGAAGCGGTCGCAGAGGCGGTGATTGCGGTGCATCAGGTGTACTGCGTTGGCGGGGTTTGGGCTTGCTTCGCAAGCCAGCGCGAGCAAGCTCGCTCGCCACAGGGGTACGGGTGGCCCCCTGTGGCTTGCTGCTTGCCGCTGCTCCTAGGTCCCCGACTTGATCTTGGTCCAGGCCCGGGTTCGGGCGCGTTCCGCGTCACGTGGTAGCGGTTGCAGGGTGTAGAGGGTGCTCATCGCCGCTTCGGTCGGGTACAGGTTGGGGTTGTTGCGGATTGCCGGGTCGACCCGTTCGGTGGCGTCCTTGTTCGGGTTGGGGTAGCCGACGAAGTCGCTGACCGGCGCAATCACCTGGGGTTGCAGCAGGTAGTTGATAAAGGTGTAGGCGTCTTCCGGGTTTTTCGCGCCTTTGGGCACCGCCAGCATGTCGAACCAGATCGGCGCGCCTTCCTTGGGCAGGCGCATGTCCACGGTCACCCCGTTCTTGGCTTCCTTGGCCCGGTTGGCGGCCTGGGAGAAGCTGCCCGAGTAGCCGACCGCGACGCAGATATCGCCATTGGCGATGTCGGCCATGTACTTGGACGAATGGAAATAGGTGATGTACGGGCGGATCTTCATCAGCAGCGCTTCAGCCTTGGCGTAGTCCGCCGGCTTCTTGCTGTTGGGGTCCAGGCCCAGGTGTTGCAGGGCCAGGGGCAGGATTTCCGACGGTGAGTCCAGCAGCGCCACGCCGCACTGCTTGAGCTTGCTGATGTTCTCTTCCTTGAAGATCAGGTCCCAGCTGTCCACCGGCGCGTTGTCACCCAGGGCGGCTTTGACCTTGGCCGGGTTGAAGCCGATCAGGATGGTGCCGTACATGTAGGGCACGGCGAATTTGTTGCCCGGGTCGTTGGCCTCGATCAGCTTCATCAGCTTGGGATCGAGGTGGTTCCAGTTGGGCAGCTTGCTGCGGTCCAGGGGCTGGAACACCCCGGCCTCGATCTGCTTGGCCAGGAACACGTTGGACGGCACCACCACGTCGTACCCGGAGTTGCCGGTCAGCAGCTTGGCTTCCAGGGCCTCGTTGGTGTCGAAGATGTCGTACACCAGCTTGATCTGGGTGTTCTGCGCCTTGAAATCTTCCAGGGCCTTGGGGGTGATGTAGTCGAACCAGTTGTAGACCCGCAGGGTGCGTTCTTCAGCCTGCACCGCGCCGCTGAGCACGGCCGCGCAGAGGGCTGGGGCGATAAAGCGTTTGAGACTGTTCATGGTGCGGATCCCTCACTGGGCGCTTTGAAAACCTTCGAGAACGTTGACGGCGTTGATGCCGATTTCTTCCACCGCATAACCGCCTTCCATCACGAACAGCGTCGGCTTGCCCAGGGCGGCGATGCGCTGGCCCATGCTCAGGTAGTCCGGGCTGTCGAGCTTGAACTGCGAGATCGGATCATCCTTGAAGGTGTCCACGCCCAACGACACCACCACGATGTCGGCGCCGTAGCGGGTGATTTCCCCACAGGCCTGTTCCAGCGCCGCGCTCCAGCTGTCCCAGCCGCTGCCCGCCGGCAGAGGGTAGTTGAAGTTGCAGCCTTCGCCCGGGCCTTCGCCCAGTTCGTCGTCGTAGCCCAGGAAAAACGGAAACTCGGCTTCCGGGTGGCCGTGGATCGAGGTGAACAGCACGTCGTTGCGGGCGTAGAAGATCGACTGCGTACCGTTGCCGTGGTGGTAGTCGACGTCGAGTATCGCGACTTTTTTGTGGCCTTGATCGAGGAAGGCCTGGGCGGCGATGGCGGCGTTGTTCAGGTAGCAGTAGCCGCCCATCAGGTCGCTGGCGGCGTGATGTCCCGGCGGCCGGCACAGGGCGAAGGCACTGCGCGCACCCCGCTGGATCACCGCCTGGGCCGTCAGTGCCACCTGGGCCGCGCTGTACGCGGCTTGCCAGGTGCCGGCGGTGATCGGTGCGCCGCCGTCAAAGCTGTAGTAGCCCAGTTGGCCGTGCAGGCTGGTGGGGATCACGCTGCGCAGGGTGCGCGCGGGCCAGGTGTAGGGCAGCAGGTCGCCGTCGGTGCCGGTGGCGGCCCAGCGTTCCCAGGCGCCCTTGAAAAAGTCCAGGTAGGCGCGGCTGTGGATGCGTTCGATGGGCGCCAGGCCAAAGTCCTTGGGGGCCTCGACCGGGCCCAGGTTGCGGTACTGCACGCGCGCCAGGACGTGGTCGGCGCGGGACGGCATTTCAAAGCAGGGCATCAGGCGGCCGTCGATGAGTTCGCAGCGGCCGTGGTGCAGGTGGTGGTCATCCGAGTAGATCGTCAGCATTTTCTTGTTCTCCGCAGGCTGATTCGGTGTTCCACAGTCTTGCGGCGCCGGGGCTTTCGGAGAACGTCGGTAGCGGCCAAAAAGGGATCGATATGGCCAAAGTCTTTGTCCGAATTTCGCCCCTTAACGAGGCGTTGCGCCCCATTGCGGGGCGCGCGGCTTCAGCTTTTGCTGGCGGGGGCCGGGCTCAGGCGTTGCAGGACCTGGAGCATGTCCTGGCGTTTTTGCCGGGCCAGGGTGTCCAGCAATAGCGCATAACCTGTCTTTTCGCAGTATTGGCCGACGTTGGGGTTGGCGCCGTGCTCCAGCAGCAGGGTGAACATGGCCAGGCTGTCCTGCACGCTGACCGCAGGCTCCTTGCTGTCGGCGGCGGTCTGCTCGGCGACCCTTATCAGCAGGCTCTTGCCGATCGGCTGGTTATGGCAGGTGCCGCGCCCGTAGCTCAGGTCGAGGTTGGCGCCGGCCGCGATCAGTTGCCGGGCAGCGGCGTAGTTGTTGCCGTTGAGCGCGCGCCAGAGCGCGGTTTCGCCTTCGTCCGGGGTGCGCAGGTCGAGGTTCTGCGGGTGCTGCAGCAGCCAGGTGAAACCCTCGATATCCCGACGGCTGCGGGCCATTTCCAGCAACGGCGTGGCGCCCCGGCTGCCTTGTTCGTCGATGGCGACCCCGGCGTCGAGCAGGAACTTCAGGCGCCGGGCCTGGTTCAGGTCCGGGCTGTCCCTCAGATCGTTGCGCATGGCCAGCAGGGCCAGGGTGCTGCCGTTGTAGAGGCCGCGGGTGTGGGCGCCATGGGCCAGCAGCTGGCGGGCGATGTCCAGGTTCGGCGCGTCCAGGGCGTGCAGCAAGGCGCTGCGCCCGTCGTCAGCCATGACTTCGCCGCTGATCCCTTGCTCCAGCAGGCGCTTGACCTCGGCGGCATCGCCGGCATCCACGGCGCTGACCAGAGGCCAGAACCCCTGGCACGCCTGGGGGGTGGCGACCTTCACATCGAGGCGTTGCAGCACGCGGGCCGGCACGCTTTGTTGGCGTTGCAGGCGCAGGCCGCAGTACACCCGATAGCGTTCCACGGCCCGACCCTGGTGCCCGTTATTCAAGGGTTGCTGTTCAAACAGCGCCCAGTCCAGGTCCGCCAGGTTGAGGTAGCTCGGCACCCGCGCCGGGTCGCGGCGCAGTACTTCGGCCAGCCACGGACGTGCGGTTTGCAGCTGGCCGGCTTCGCTGGCCCAGTAGGCGATGTCGTTGAGCAGCCCGGGGTAGGTACTTTCCCCGGGGGCGAGGGTGCGAAAGTCATGGCTGGCGAAAAATTCTTCGACCCGGGCGATGCCCGGCCCTTTGTCCTTGGCGCTGCGCAGCTGGCCGTGCAACTGGCGGAACTCATCCCACACGCGGTCTGCCGCCGGGGCGGACGGGTAAGGGTTGATCGTCAGTTTGCCGGCGCCGCCGCTGAAGGGCTGAAACCACCTTGGGAAGCGCTGCAAGGCTTGCAGCCACTGCTCCTGCACCTCGGCGTCGATCGCTTGCAGCGGGGTGAAGTCCATCTGCGACAGGTCTTTGCGACGGCTGAAGGCCAGCAGCGGTTGCTGCGGATCACGGATGTCGATCAACAGATAGCGGCTGCTGAGCTGCCAGTCGCTGTTGCGGCAGTTGAAGCTGAGCTGGGTCAGGCTCAGCCCGGGCTCCAGGTCATTGCTCACCGGCCAGTTGTCGGCGACCGGGATCGGCTCGTTTTGCGCCACGCAATCGCGCAGTTCCTGGGCGGTGAACAGCTGCAGGGCCGGCGATTTATAGACCCGCTGCTGGTACTTGGGATCGGCATAGGCGTTGAGGTAGAACAGCCCGCGGTACTGGCTGAGCACCACCCGCGCTGGCGCCTGCGCCTGGCCGGGTACGGGGAAGGCCTTGATTTGCAGGGTGGCGCTTTCAGGGGCGTCGAGCTGCATGTCGCGTTGCAGTTGCGACCACTTGATCTGGCCCAGGTCGAGGTCGAAGGCCTGAACGGTGGACGCAGCGCCCAGGCACAGCAGGGCGATCAATGCCGCGTGCAGGCGACGCGGGCCAGTGGAGTGTTTCAAAGGTGCAGTCCTTGGCGGTCTCGAAAGGCGGCAATGTAATGCAAGCAACGCATTTATGCCGGGCTTTCTCGCAGCACCTGTTGCCGACCCGCTGCCCCTGGCCATGGCGCGTTGAACAGGGCTGGGGGGTGCTCGCCAGGTCGTGAGCAGGTGCTCAGGGCCGGAACTGGCTGGGCGCCACGCCGCTCCAGCGGATAAAGGCATGGCGAAAGCTCGCGGTTTCGCTGAAGCCCAGGGCCTCGGCAATCCGGTAGATCGGCACCTGGTCTTCGCAGAGCATCTGTTTGGCACGTTCGAAACGCAGCTCGTCGAGCAATTCCTGATAGCTGCAACCGAGGTCCTTGAGGTGGCGACGCAGGGTTCGCGCCGAGCAGTTCATCTGTTCCGCCAGGCCCTCAAGCCCCGGGGCGGCGTCGAGCTGCGCCGTAAGCAACTGGCGGATACGCCCGAGCCAGGCCTGGCGCCCGGTGAACTCCAGGTTCTGTTTGCGGCAGCGCTCGGCCATGGCCTGGTGGGTGATGGCGTCGGCCAGTGGCAGCGGCTGGTCGAGCCAGCGTCGGTCGAAGGCAAAGGCGTTGGTCGTGGCGGCAAATTGCAGCGGGCATTCGAAGCGTTCGCTGTAGCGCGCCTGATAGTCGGGGGCCGGGTATTCGAAGCGCGCCCCCAGCAGCGGCAGCGGTTGCCCCAGCAAGTCGTCGCAGATGACTTTGAGCGACACCAGGCAGAACTCGATATTGAACACGGCCATCGCCGGGTTTTCCCGGTAATCGCTGGCGGCGAACCAGACGCGCTCGCCGTCCTGCTCCAGGCTCAGTTCGAAAAGTGTTCCCAGCAGCGCCGGATAACGCAGCGCCAGGCGCAAAGCGTCACCGAAGGTGGCACTGGTGAGCAGGGCATAGCCGAGCATGCCGTAGGACGAAACATGCATGCGCCGGCCCAGTTCCAGGCCGATATCGCGGCGCAGCGCGACGGCGTTGGCGCAGACCAGCATCTCCTGATTGGTGGTGATGCGGGTGTCGGCCCGGCTCAGGTCGGCGGGGCTGATGCCGCTGCCGGCAAGCAGGGCGTCGCTGGACAAACCCTGGTCCTTGAAGGCATTGAGGATCAATGACACCGCGTTCAGGGTCGTGAGGTGAGAGTGCAACATGCTCGTCTCCAGCCATGATGAACCGCTAAGCCGAGCAAGTTGCATGCCGCCCGTGGCAAAACCTGCGGTTTGCCGGCATGCCGCGTGCGGCGTTTTGGGGCGCGTGTGGCTAGTGACTTGGCGCTTTGATTGGTGCAACCTGCCTGCCATTCACCCCTCGGTGGCGGTGTTGCAACCCCGATAAAGGACTATGTATGACCCCCATTCCCGCGCGTTCCCTGCTCCTGGTTTCCAGCCTGCTGCTCAGTTCGCTGTGCCTGGCCGAAGGCGAGCCGGCCAGTGAGAGCACCCTCAAGGATTCCGCCAAGTCTGCGGTCTCGTCGGCCATTTCGGCGGGCAAGAACCTGCTGGGCGGCGTCAGCGAAGGCGTGCTCGACGGTCGCCAGTCGGCGCAGGGCGTCGACGGTGCCTCGATCATTTCTTCCCGTGAACAAATGAAAGGCCGTGTCGATGTCCAGGTCTTGAAGACCGAAGCCAGCGGCGACAGCTTCAACGTCACCCTGGGTTTCAAGAACAGCAGCGACAGCCAGTTGCGGCTGATCAACCTCAAGCAGACCGGGGCCTTGCTGGCCATCGACCAGGAAGGTTATGCCAACGGCCTGACCGCCAGCCTCGACAATCCGGACGACGTCACCATCCCGCCCAAGGCGGCGGTGCGGCAGAAGTTCGTGTTTGAAGGACCGATCGAGCAGTCGACCTCGGTAAGGGTCTGGGGCCAGGATTACCCGGTCAAAAAGTAACCTGACACCCGCCCTTTATTCGTGCCAGAGCCGGCGGCTACCGCAGTAGCCACCGGCTCTTTGGCGCGGGCTTCAGCTCAACTCGCCACACAGGTCGAGCTCGACCAGGCGCCGCACTTCGGCGCTGTCCAGGCCGGCGCCGAGCAGCGCATTGAGCTTGCCGAACGCCGCTTCCCGGGTCATGCCGCCACCGGACAGCACGCCCACGCCCCGCAGGCGGCTGCCGGCTTCGTAGACATCCAGCTCGACCCCGCCTTCATGGCACTGGGTGATCGCCACCAGCACAATCCCTTGCTCATGCGCCCGTTGCAGGCTGGCCAGGAACTGCGGGTTGTCGCTCGGCCCGGTGCCGCTGCCAAAGCATTCGAGCACCAGGGCCTGGATACCGCTGGCGAGCACACCGTCCAGCAGCTCGGCACCGATGCCGGGGAACAGCGGCAGCACGCCGACCTTGGCCAGTTGCCGGGCCTGGCGATAGTCGAGTTGTGCCGGCAGCGTCTGGGCCCTGGCCGCGCCGCCCTGGCGCTTGAGTGCGGCGAACGGGTGGCGGCCGAAGCTGCGGATTTTCGCGCAACGGGTCGGCGCCAGCAGCTCGCCGTGGAAGTACAGGTGCACCCCCGGGGCCAGGCCCTGGCCCAGGGCGACCAGTGAATCGCCGAGGTTTTCCCAGGCATCGCTGTCGGGCACGCCGGCCGGCAGCATCGAGCCGGTAAACACCACCGGTGCGCGCAGGCCCAGCAACTGGAAACTCATGGCGGCGGCGCTGTAGGCCAGGGTGTCGGTGCCATGCAGGATCAGCACGCTGTCGCAGCCCTGGTCGATGGCATCGACCACCGCTTCACGCAGGTTCTGCCAGTAGGCGGGGGTCATGTTGGCGCTGTCGATCAGCGGCGCCATCTCGCGAAAGCGCCAGGCTGGTACGGTCAGTGTCGGCTGGCTGTTGAGGTAGTCGCGCATCCGCGCTTCGAATCCGGCAGCCGGCGCCAGGCCGTTGGCGCTGGCCTGCATGCCGATGGTGCCACCGGTGTAAAGCACCATGACGTGCTGGGCGGCAGGATAGGTCGGGGCATTCATGGAGGGTCTCCGAGGACGATGACAGCGGTGGCCGAGCATGACGCCGGCCACGCGCTGTGTCACGCCGGGCGCAGGGGGTGCGCCCGGTTACTGGCCGATCAGCGTTGCGCTGCGGGCACGCCTTCAGCCTGGGTCTGTGGCGCGGCAGGCGCGGCTGGCGGGTTGGCCGGCCAGGCTTTCAGGTCCAGATCCAGGTCAGGGAACTTGCTGGAGTCGAACACCGGGGTCTTGATCCCGGCGGCGCGCTGGTCGTCGTAGTCGCGCAGCACGCGCAGGGCGATCTTGAACAGCAGGAACAGCGCGATCAGGTTGACGAACGCGAGCAGGGTCATGGTGATGTCGGCAAAGGCGAACACCGTGCCCAGGTTCTCGATCGCGCCCCAGAAGATCAGCACCAGCACCAGCACCCGGTAGGCGATCAGCGCGTCGCGGTTCTCGCCGAGCAGAAAGCGCAGGTTGCTCTCGCCCAGGTAGTAGTTGTAGAGGATCGAGGTGAACACGAACAACGACAGGGCCACCGAGATGAAGACCCGGCCCCATTCGCCGACGACCGCGGCCAGGGAGTTCTGGGTCAGGGCGATGCCGTCACCTTCGAAGCCCGGGGTGTAGAAACCCGACAGCAGGATCAGCAGCGCGGTGCAGGTGCAGATGATGAAGGTGTCGAGGAATACGCTGAACGCCTGGACCACGCCTTGCGCCACCGGGTGTTCGACCGAGGCCACGGCGGCCACGTTAGGCGCACTGCCCAGGCCGGCTTCGTTGGCGAATACGCCGCGTTTCACGCCCATGATGATGGCGCTGCCGATCAGGCCGCCGAACGCCTGATCCAGGCCGAAGGCGCTTTTGACGATGGTCATCAGCATCCCGGGCACGTGGTCGATCTGCAGCACGATCACGTACAGGGTCACGCCGATGTAGGCCAGGGTTTTCACCGGCACCAGCAGGTCGGCGACCTTGGCGATGCGCTTGATGCCCCCGACGAACACCAGGCCCAGCAGCGCGGCCAGGGCCAGGCCGGAGTAGGTGGTGTCGAAATTGAAGGCGTCCTGGAGCGAGTGGGTCACGGCGTGGGCTTGCAAGCCGTTGAAGGCGAAACCGAAGGTCACCAGCAGCAGGAAGGCCATGATCATGCCCAGCCAGCGCTTCTGCAGGCCATGCTGGATGTAATAGGCCGGGCCGCCACGGTACTGGCCTTCAGCGTCGCAGCGCTTGTAGAGCTGGCCGAGGGAGCACTCGAAGAAGCTGCTGGACATGCCGACCAGCGCGGTCACCCACATCCAGAACACGGCACCGGGGCCACCCAGGGTCACGGCGATGCCGACCCCGGCGATATTGCCTGCGCCGACACGGCCGGCGAGGCTGAGCATCAGCGCCTGGAACGAGCTGAGTTGGCCGGCGCTGCTTTTCAGGCTGTCGCGAAACACCGCGAACATGTGGAAAAAGTGGCGCAATTGAACGAATCGCGAGCGGATCGTGAAGTAGCTACCGAGCCCGACAATGAGCACGATCAGTACTTTCCCTGAGAGGAAGTCGTTGATGACTTCGAGCATGGAGTATTCCTCGCTGTTTTTTGTGTAGGCAAAAGCAGAGCGGACGGAAACATTCTGTTACACCGCTGAGTGCACGCACGGCAAGGCGGTGGGGCGAGTGTTCGTCCCGGTTCTCTATTCGCGGGTTGTTATTAGTTCGGGTTTCCCGTGGGTTTGAGCCTCGTTACCGACGGCTGTCCACGTGAAGAGGGGGCGCACTATACCGGTGCGCGGGCTTGCCGTCTGCATATAGCGCGTCGAGCCGAGGAACGGCAGGCGGGGCGGGGGGCTGAATCGGTTCTTGTCACACCCCGCAAAGCCCCACGGACACGGCCCCCAAGGGGCCTGCGCACTCTCCTGCCAACCATGGGAGTCGGGATCAGAAGTAGTAACCGATGTTGAGGTTGGTCCGGTAATACCACTGGTTGCTGCCGCTGGAGGTGGTGCTGGTGAAGCCGCTGCCGTTCTCCGCGCCGCCGTAGGGGTTGGCGTTGCGGGCCCAGGTCAGGTCCAGCCAGGCCATCACCGGCATCGCCAGGAACTGCGCGCCAACGGTGTACATCTGCGAGTCGTCCCAGTCCTTCTTGTCTTTGCGCATGCGGCTGTAGTCGTTGTACAGCTTGATCTTCTTCAACTGGCCCAGCCCTGGGGTGTAGAGGTCGTACCCCAGGTTGAGCGACGCCACGCTGGCCCTGGAGGCGATCAGATAGGCCGGGGTCAGGCCGTTGCCACCCATCAGCACCGAGTCCTTGCTCATGCCGGTGGGGTTCTGCGGGTCGAACTGGTAGCGGATGGCCTGGCTGGTCAGGGCCCAGGGGCCGTTGCTGATCACGGTGTGCAGCCCGGCGGCCCAATAGTCGCCGTTGTCCCGGGTGCTGGCGTTGTACAGCCGGGCCGTGGCCAGGGAGGCGCCGACCTCGGCTTTCCAGTCGTCAACGCTGAAGGTCCGGGCCACCCGGGCGTTGAATTGGTTGCGCTTTTCATTGTTCTGGCGCGACTGCACGGCGGCGATGGCGTTGTCCTTGAGGTCGGCGTAGCGCCCGACTTCCGGCGAGTAGCGGATGCCGCTGGGCAGCATCCGTGGGAAGTAGGCCAGTTGCACATCCCAGTCGGCGTCCTTGTGGCTGTACTTCAAGCCGCTGCCGGCGCTGGAGCCGTAACCGAGAAAGAACGGGATGTGGTAGCTCCAGCCAAATTGCGGGTACGGCTCCAGGCCGAAAGGCTTGAACGGCGCCCCCAGTTGCACGTTGGCCTCGGGGCTCAGCCGGTAGCCGACAAAACCACGGTCGATGGAGCGCTTGCCGTCGTCCTGGAACCAGTAGCCCAGGTCGCTGTAGAGGTTCTGGTAGCGGGCCTGGACGTCCAGACGGAAGGTGTCGAACAGCAGCCGGCCGTTGTTTTCCGTGGTCTGCCAATGCTCGTCGCGGTAGTTCAGGCGCAGGGCGCCGCCGATGTCCAGGCTGCTGTCGCCGTCGGCGCCGCGCCAGGAAACATGCGGGAAGGGCTTGTTGGCGGCATTGGCGCGTACCGGTTCGGAAGGCACCGGCTCGACGGCGAAACTGCTGCAACTGATCACGATCAGGGCGGCGCCCAGGGCATAAGGTTTCATCTTGCTCTCCTCCTTATCAATGGAGGAGGGGGCAGAGCAGAAACTATGCCATTCTGTGTGAGTGTTTAATCGATGAAATCGTGTTTTAAATCAATGGTTTATATGGGAAACAAGGGCCTGCTGTGCCGCCCTTGGAACGCCGGCCTCCAGCGGTAACAGGAGGCCGTGCCCGCTGCGTCGTTATTGCACCTTGTGGGCGTTGCCCGGGCGCGCTGTTTTGTGGGTGAACCCGATGCCGGCGCGAGGGGTGAAGTGGCCGCACACAAAAAGGCCGATCCCAGGGACCGGCCATGTTGCCTGCGCCCGTTCGGGCTACAGATCCAGCACCAGGCGCGGGCTCTTGCAGCCGGAGACGCAGACCATCATCGAGCGGTTGGCCGCGCGTTCGGCTTTGCTCAGGACCCCGTCGCGGTGGTCGATCTCGCCTTCCAGGACCCGCGTCTCGCAGGACCCGCACACCCCTTCGCGGCAGCTGTGGTCGATGTCGCAACCGGCGTCCAGCAGCACTTGCAGCAGGCTCAGATCGGGGTCAACCGTCAGTGTCCGCCCGGACTTTTTCAGCTCCACGCTGTAGTGGCTCTGGGCGTCCTGGCTGGGGGCGATCGTGCTGGCGCTGAAGCGCTCGACATGCCCGTGGGCATAGCCCAGGCGTTCGCAGGTGTGCTCAAAGGCATCGAGCATCGGCGTCGGGCCGCAGCAGTAGAAGTGGGTGTCGCCGGGGTAGCCGGTGAGGTAGTTGCCGAGGTCCGGCGGCAGGCCCTGTTCGTCGTTGAAGTGGTAGCGGACCTGGGCCCCGAGCCCGTCGATGGCCGCCACCAGCGCCGCTTCCTGGCGCGAGCGGGCGCAGTAGATCAGCTCGGCAGATTTTCCCAGGGCCAGCAGTTGGCGGAACATGCAGTAGATCGGCGTGATGCCGATGCCGCCGGCCACCAGCACGCTGTGCTCGGCACTCAGGTCGAGGGCGAAGTTGTTGCGCGGCGCCGAGATCGACAACGCCATGCCCACCCGCAGTTGGCTGTGGATGTACTCCGAGCCGCCGCGGCTGGCGCGATCGCGCAGGATGCCGACCCGGTAATGCCCCGGGTCGCCGGGCGCATTGAGCAGCGAGTAGCTGCGCACCAGGCCGTTGGCCAGGTGCAGGTCGATGTGGGCGCCGGCCTCGAAGGCCGGGAACTGCAGGTCGCCCAACGGTCGCAGTTCGACGCTGATGATGCCCTCGGCTTCATAGTGCAGGCTTTGCACGCGAGCGGTGAGGAGCGGGGATTTGCACATCATTCACCTCGTTCAAGACAGCGCCGGCGGGGCTCGGGCCTGATCCCCGCCGGTCAGGTTCAGGCCAGTTGCTTGGCGTCGATAAGTTCCAGCTGGGCCTTGGCGGCGTTCTTCAGGTAACGCCGCAGGCGCACCACGCCCAGGTCGTGCTGGTAGAGGTTTTCGCGCTGGTTGGCGTCGGGCTCCATGAACTCCAGCAGCACCCGGTCCTGCTCCAGTACGGCCCAGTGCCGCGCTTCCAGGCGGTTCTTGTAGAGGAAGCGCCAGGTGTCGCGCTGCCAGCCGGTCAGTGGCCGGCAACGCCAGTGGAACACCGCCGCCAGCGAGCGACTGCTGGGGGTGTAGCTGCCGATGATGGTGAAGTTGCCCCCCGGGCCGCCGGTTTTCGGGTAGGGGATCTCCAGGCGCAGCCAGTGGCAGCCGTTGTCGAGGAACTCGGTCCAGTCGAAGTTGACGCCGCGCTGGCCTTCCTTCTCGAAGAAGAAGCCCTGCTCGGTGTCGCGGGTGACGAACTTGGCTGTGGCTTCGCCTTCGCTCATGGAGTGGGACATCTTGTGCAGGTAGGTGCCGTGCATCGGGTCCATGACATTGTCGATCACGTAGCGGTAGTCGCCCTGCCACTCGGTGTAGCAGAGGAAATGGCTCCACTCGGGGTTGCTCAGTTGCTCCGGCAGCACCAGTTCCGGCACCTGGTCCGGGTGCGGGTCGCTGGCATTGAACACAAAGATCGCCCCGGCCGCTTCGCGGGTGTGGAACATGCGTGTCGGCCGGCTGCCTTCAAGCTTGCAGCCGGGGCTGCCGGGCACCTTGAGCACGGTGCCGTCGCAGCGCACTTCGATGCCGTGATAGGGGCATTGCAGGCGATTGCCCAGCACCGGGCCCTGGGACAGCGGCGCGCCGCGGTGCGGGCAGTGGTCTTCGAGGGCGTGGACCTGGCCATCGTTGTCGCGCCACAGGGCGATCTTGTAGCCCAGGCGGCGCAGGGAAAGCGGTTTGTCACCCAGTTGGTCCGACGGCAGCACCGGGAACCACAGGTCTTTCAGGCCGTTGGCCAGGTGTTGCTCAGCAGGATCGGCGGTCAGTTGCAGGTTCATTTCTTATTGTCCTTCAGCGGGTCATTCGCCCAGCCGGGCCATGAGGGTTTGGTAGGCATCCGGGGTCCACTCACCGGCGGTCAGCGGGCAGGGCGGGCCTGCACGGTCAAGGTGTGCCAGCAGCTCCGACAGTTCGCTGACGCCATTGCCGAAGGCGCGTTCGATGGCGTCACCCAGCAGATCCTCGAAGGGGGTAGCGGGACGTTTGCGAGCCTGATGCGGCTCCAGGTAGGGGGCACGGGCGGTCATGTCATGGATCTCCTTTGCGGCGGCGGCTCAGGCCTTGGGTTTGTCGGTGAGGAATTTGCCCTGGGGCGCCTCGACGTGCTGCTGGCGCCGGGTGTGGCCGTCGATGCCCCCGGCAATCGCCCATTCGGCGAACACCGTGGGCCCGGGCTCGAAGTTGCGGGGCTGCCACTCGGCGGTCAGTTGGTCTTCGTCGGCGTAGTACTCCACCAGGGCCCCGGCGGGGTTCTTGAAGTACCAGAAGAAGGCCGATGACACCGGGTGCCGGCCCGGGCCGATCTCGGTGTCCCAGCCGCTACGGGAAATATGCATGCCGCCGCCAAACACCTCGTGCACGTCGCGCACGGTGAAGGCCACGTGGTTGAGCCCGGCCCGAGGCGCCGGCAGTTGCAGCATGAACAGGTCGTGGTGGCCGCCTTCCTCGGCGCTGCGCAAAAAGGAACCGCGATCCGGGTAGCGGTCCGAGGCCTGGAAGTCGAAACGTTGCTGGTAGAAGGCTTCGCAGGCGTTCACGTCCTTGACGAAAAACACCACGTGGCCGACTTCAATCGGCGTCGCGCGTTCGTAGATCGGTGCTGGCTTGTTGATCCGGCCCTTGGTCTGCCAGGTGTTGTGGCCGCTGCACTCGATGTCCAGGGGGCGCTTGCGGGTCACCTGCAAGCGGATCGCCAGGCCGTTGGGGTCGGTGCAACCAATGCGCCCGTTGCCTTCGACAAACCCCGGGTCATTGGCCAGGCGCGTGCTGTACCGCGCCAGGTCGGCGGCGTTTTCCACGCCCCAGACCACCTCGCGTACGGTAGAGCCGGTTTCGATGGCGGGTGGCAGGCCCGGCTTGTTCAGGTCGGCGAGTACCACACGGCAGCCGTTGAGGGTCTCGAAGATCACCTCGTCAGGCTGGGTGCTGACTTGCCTGAGGCCCCAATCGCTGAAAAACCGCACGCAGGTGTCGAGGTCTTCGACGCCATAGGTGACTTCATCAATGCCTAGAACACTCATAGCGCTACCTCTCGTGGCACACCGGCCCAGGCCAGTGGCTGTTGGTTCATGCCCCAGTAGAGGCTCTTCTGTTCCATGTACTGCAGGATGCCCAGGCGGCCTTTTTCCCGGCCCAGGCCGCTGTCGCGCCAGCCGCCGAAGGGCGTGGCAATCGAGAACTGCTTGTAGGTGTTGATCCACACCGTGCCGGCCTGAAGCTTGCGGCCCAGGGCCCAGGCGCGCTTGTAGTCGCGGCTCCAGATCCCGGCCGCGAGGGCGTACAGGCTGTCGTTGGCCTGTTCCAGCAACTGCGCTTCATCATCGAACGGCAGGGCCACCAGCACCGGGCCGAAGATCTCTTCCTGGCACACCTGCTGGTGGTTGCCGAGGCCTTCGAGAATGGTTGGCGGGTAGTAATAACCCTGGTCGTAGAGGCCGCCGCTCGGGCGTTGCCCGCCGAGGAGCAGGCGCCCGCCTTCGGCAAGGCCCAGGGCCACATAACGCTCCACCGAAGCGCGGTGCTCGGCGCTGATCAGCGGGCCCATCTGGGTGCTGTCGTCGGCCGGGTCGCCCACCCGCAGGTTTGCCGCCGCCGCCACCAGGCGCTGCATGAACGGCTGGTACAGGGCGCGGGCGACGAACAGCCGCGAGCCGGCAATGCACGCCTCGCCCGAGGAACTGAAAATGCCGTACAGCACCCCGGCCACGGCGTGGTCGAGGTCGGCGTCGTCGAGGACGATGGTTGGCGACTTGCCCCCCAGCTCCAGGGACACCGGCATCATCTTGTCGGCGGCGATATGGGCGATGTGCTTGCCGGTGCGGGTGCCGCCGGTGAAGGACACCCTTCTCACCAGCGGATGCCGGGTCAGGGCGTCGCCCAGCAGCGAGCCCTTGCCGGGCAGCACGCTGATCAGGCCCTTGGGCAGCCCGGCCGCTTCACACAAACGCGCCAGTTGCAGCGCCAGCAGCGGGGTGATTTCCGCCGGCTTGATCACCACCGCGTTACCCGCCGCCAGGGCCGGCGCGACCTTCTGCGCCTCGCTGGCGATGGGTGAGTTCCACGGGGTGATCGCGGCGATCACGCCCATCGGCTCGTACACACTCATGCTGACAAAGTCACCGCGCGACGGGGTGATGGTTTCTTCCAGGGTTTCGCAGGCCGCGGCGAAGAACTGAAACGTGCCGGCGGCGCTGGCCACCAGGGCCCGGGTTTCATTGATCGGCTTGCCGTTGTCCTGGCGCTGCAACTGCGCCAGCTCTTCGCTGTGCTGGCGGATCAGTTCGGCAATGCGGTACAGCACGCTGGCCCGCTCGTGGGGTTTGCGCTGGGCCCAGCCGCTGTGCAGAAACGCCTGGTGCGCACCCTGGATGGCGTCTTCGACGTCCTGCAGGTCGGCGGCATTGAGCCAGGCCACGGCCTCGCCGGTGGCCGGGTAGCGGCTGGCGTAGCGCTCGCCACGCCCCAGGCGCCACTCGCCGGCAATGCAAATCGGTAAAGCCTGTTCAAGCGTCATAAAAAAACCTCAGGGGTAAGAGCAGAGCGGGCAGTTGCAAGCGGCAAGCTGCAAGAAGAAGCCACGGCGACGCGGTCTGCTTCGACTTGGCGCTTGCCGCTCCAGGCTTGCCGCTGCCCATTCATATGGAAATCCCATGGGCGTGGTTGCCCAGCGCCCGCACCACGCTGTACACGGTCAGCGCCGAGGTCTTGGGGTTGGCCAGCAGCGGTTTGCCGCGCAGGCTCAACTCGAAGCCGCCGAAGGCGCCACGGGCCTCGAAGTGGTGCACGTTTTCGTCGCTGTGGGGGTCGGCGATCAGCGTCACCCGGGTGCGGTCCAGGCCGATCCCGGCCAGTGACAGGGTGGCGGTGACGTTGGCGTTTTTCGGGTACAGCCGCGCCGCTTCGCGGGCGCTGCCCTGGAAGATCACCGTGGCTTTGCTGAGGTTGTCCAGGTCGCAGGCCTGTTCGCCGGGGGTGTTCTTCCAGGCACCGGCCGGCTTGCGTCCGGTGTAGTCGACCGAGTCCAGCCCACCGACCTTGGCCGCCGACAGCGCGTCAATCCCGCCGATGGCCCCGGGCAGCAACTGGATGCGGGTCTGCCCGCGCGCGGCGGCCTCCTCCAGGCGCTGCACCAGGCCGATTTCGGAGAGCGCGCCGACCGAGACGATCAGGCAGGCGATGCCGCGCTCCAGGGCTGGCAGCACGTGTTCTGCAATCGCGCGGTGGCCGGCACATTCCAGCAGCAGGTCCGGGCGGGCATCGGCCGGCAATGCCGTGAGGACCTGCGGCGGCTGTTTGAAACCGGCCAGGCGCTGGCGCACCAGGGCTTCGGAACCCGGGGAGACGATGACGGCGTCCACACACAGCTGGGGGGCCTTCTCCAGCAGTTCGAGTACCCCGACGCCAATCGCGCCGCAACCGATCATGGTGATATGCAACATGCTGCAATCCTCAGGCGCTGGCCTTCTGGGCTTGGGTTTCGCTGTTGGGCGGACCGGCAAACTGGGTGGCGAAGTTGCCGACGCTGAGCATGTCGACCTCCAGCAGGAAGGGGCCGGGCTGGCTCAGTGCACGGTCGACGACAGCGCCGAAGTCCTTGAGGTCGGCGACCAGCCCATGGCGCAGGCCGAGGGATTCAGCGAGCTTGCTGTAGTCCGGGGTGTGCAGGTCGACGTAGCAATGGCGGCTGCCATAGATCGCGTCCTGGATGTTGCGGATAACCCCGTAGCGCTGGTCGTTCATCAGCAGGATCACCAGGTTGGCCTGCTCCTGGACCAGGGTCGCCAGCTCGCCGAGGTTGAGGATGAAACCGCCGTCGCCGGCCAGGGCGAAGACCTTGCGCTGGGGCGCGTTGACCGCCGCCGCCACCGCTGCGCCGATGCCCATGGCCAGGCCCTGGCCGATGCCGCCGCCCAGGGCGTGAATCCCCGAGCGCGGGTGGCACAGGGTCAGCAGGCGGTTGCCCCAGATGCTGTTGGACAGGGTCACATCGCGGACCCAGGTGAAGTCGCGGCCGGTGTGGTCCTGCAACTGCTCGACCATGGCCGAGTAGGGCCCCAGGTCCGCCAGCAGTTGCAGGCGCGAGGCGGTGCGCACCGCTTTGAGTTCGGCGAGAAACTGCGGATTGCTGCGCAGGCGTCCTCGCAGGCGGTCGGCCAGGCCTTCCAGGGCCAGGGCCGCGTCGCCACAGACAAACAGCTCGCTGGCGTAGCTGCGGCCCTCGATGGCCGGGTTGGTGTCGATGCGCAGGGTGTTGCGCGGCAGCTTCAGGCTGTACTTGAAGGTTTCGTTGCTGCGCAGGCGTGAGCCGGCGATCAGCAGGGCGTCGCAGCTTTGCAGGAACTGCTCGACCTGTTTGTTCTGCGAAAAGGCGCCGAGGCAGCGTTCATCGTCCTCGTTGACCACGCCTCGGCCCTGGGTCGAGGTGATCACCCCGAGGCCCAGCTCCAGCAGGCGCTTGACCTGAGGCCCGGCATGCCGCGCGCCGCCCCCCAGCCAGAGCATCGGGCGCTGGCTTTCCGCCAGGCGTTCGGCCAACTGGTCCAGAAGTTCGGCGGCGGGCACCGCCACGGCTACCGGCAAGGGCGACAGGTCACAGGGCATGGGGATCAGGGTCGACTGGATGTCGATCGGAATCTCCACGCTCACCGGCCCGGTGGGCGCGGTCAGGGCGGTCTGCACCGCCAGCTTCAGGGTGCTCAGGGCGGTCTCTACGCTGCGCACGCGGAACGCCGCCTTGGACACGGCCTTGAGCATGCTCAGCTGGTCCCGGGCCTCGTGGATGTAGGCCAGCTCCTGGTCGAGGTAGGGGGTTTCGATCTGCCCGGTCAGGTGCAGCAACGGGGTGCCGGCGGTCAACGCTTCGACCAGAGCGCCGGCAGCGTTGCCGGCGGCGGTGCCGGTGGAGGTCAGGCACACCCCCAGGCCGCCGCTGGCCCGGGCATAGGCGTCGGCCATGTTGGCCGCCCCGGCCTCGCCCCGGGCCATGACGAAGCGGATATTGCCGCGTACCGCGAAGGCATCGAGGATCGGCATGTTGTGGATCGAGATCACGCCAAAGGCGGCCTTGACGTCGCACTGTTCGAGAAACGCGGTGATGACGGCACCGACAGTGACCATTGGTTCGTTACGCATGGCGGCAGAGGCCTCCGGAAACATCGATATGGCTGCCCGTGGTGTAAGCGGAAAGAGGCGAGGCCAGGAACAGGATGGCGCGGGCTGCCTCGATCGGCAGGCCCAGGCGTCCCAGGGGAATCTGTTTGCGCTGGGCCAGTTGGGCGGTCCATTGCGTCCAGTCGAGGTGGCGCTCCTCGCGGGCGTCGAAGCGCCGGCGCCATTGCCCGGACTCCACCAGGCCAATGAGGATGCCGTTGACCCGAATGCCGTCGGGGGCGAACTCGGTGGCCAGGGAGCGCACCAGGTTCAGCACCCCGGCGCGGGCGGCGGAGGTGGCCACCATGTGCGGTTCCGGCTGGCTGGCCAGCAGCGAGTTGACGCAGACAATCGCCGCCCCGGGCTGGCTGTCGAGCTGGGGCTTGAAGGCGTGCACCGGGTTGATCACCGAGAACAGCTTGAGGTTCAGCTCCTCGCTCCAGGCCGTGTTGCTGGTGTCGGCAAAGGTCGACACCCGGCCTTGCCCGGCGTTGTTGATCAGCACGCTGGCCGGGCCCAGGGCCTTCTGGCTGGCGCTGGCGAAAGCCTGCATCGCGTCGGCATCGAGCACGTCGCAGGCCAGGGCCAGCATCCGCGCCTCGGGGTAACGCTCGCGCAGGCTGCGTTCGGCAGCCCCCAGGCGGCCAGAGTCACGGCCGCAAAAGGCCACCTGGGCGCCGGCCTGCAACAGTTGCTCGACGCAAGCCAGGCCGATGCCCGAAGAGCCGCCGGTGACGATGGCCGTGCGGCCTTGCAGTAGAAAGGGGTTCATTTCAATCCCTCATCAGGGCGGTGACCCGCGGCTGCCGCTCGTGGGCGGCGCTGGTGTAGTCGAGCAGGCGTGACAGTTCGTCGGCGCTGCGGCGTACCTGCAACAGCAGTTCGGTGTAATTGATGTGGCCGACCTGGGTGGTGGGAATGGTCACCCCCAGGGCCGCGACGATGCAGCCGCTCTGGTCGCGCACCGGCGCCGCCAGGGTGGAAATGCTCGACTCGAAGAACCCTTCGCCGCTGACAAAGCCCCGCAGGCGATCGGCCTGGGCCATGTCGAACAGTTCCAGCACGGTTTTCGGCGTGCTCTCGGTGTGCTGCTCCAGGTGGTCTTCCGGGTACAGCTCGCGCAGCTCGGCCAGGGACTGGTCCCCCAGCAGCACGCGGCCGAGCACCGTGGCATGGGCCGGCAGGCGAGTGCCCACGGTGACCGCGCTGGAAAACACCGACGGCGGCGAGACCTTGGCCACGTAGACGATCGAGCGGCCGTCGCGCACCACCAGGTTGCTCGGGTAGTTGAGGCGGTCGCACAGGCGCGCCAGCAGCGGCTGGCCCAGTTCGGTGAGTTCCAGGGACGCCAGGTACTCGAAGCCCAGGCGCAGCACCGACATGCCGAGGCGGTACTCGTTGCCGCTGCGGGTGACGAAACCCATGGTTTCCAGGGTGGTCAGCAGGCGGAAGATGGTCGAGCGCGGCAAGGCCAGGCGCCGGGCCAGTTCCGGGGCGGTGAGGGTGCGGTTGCTGCGGCTGAACTCGCACAGCAGCAACAGCCCCCGTTCCAGGCCCGGGACGATGTATTTGTCCTGGGTGTCCTTCAGCAGATCGGAGTCGTTCATAGAGGGCTACCTGTCAGGGATTCTTGGAGGGCACAGGCCACGAGGCCTGCCACCACCCGCGGTTGTTCGATGGGGCTGGCGTGGCCCGCACCGGCGATCAGGCTGAAGCGGGCACCCAGCGCCTGGGCCAGGCTCAGGCAGGTGGCGGCCGGGGTGATGCTGTCGGCGTCGCCGCAATGCACGTCGCAGGGCATGTCGGGGGCGCCGTGGCGCAGCAGGTCGTCGCCGCACAACAGCTCGATGGCCTGGCGATACCCGTCGGGGTTGAGGCGCGCCATGTTCCAGCGCACCCAGGCCAGGGCCTGGGGCTCGGCAGCGGGGGACAGCATGTGGGCGCTGCGTTGCTCAGCCAGGCCGGCGATATCCAGGTGTTCCAGGTTGTCCAGGCGTTGCTGGCGTACCTGTTGGCGCCGTTCGGCGAATTGCGCCGCGCCATACCCCCGGGCCGGGCTGATCAGCAGCAGGCGCCGCACCCGTTGTGCCTGGGTGCTGCGGGCCAAGGCCAGCGCCGGCAGCGCGCCGAGGGAATGCCCGACCAGCACGCAGTCCTCGACGCCCAGGGTATCGAGCATCTGCAACAGGCGAGCGGCGTACTGCTCGGCCTTGGGCGCGGGCGATTCCAGCGGGCTGGAATCGCCATAGCCGGGCGCGTCCCAGGCGATGACCCTGGCCCGGGAGGCCAGCTGTTGCGCCACCTGGAGCCAGGACGCGGCCCCGGAACCGATGCCGTGCAGCAGCACCACCGTCGGCCCCGCGCCACATTCGAGCAGGGCTTGCCGGCCGCCGCTCGCCAGCACCAGACGCTGGGGAAAGTCCCGCGCCAGTTGGGCTTGCAGGTCCGCGGTCGATGCGGGTTGAAAGAGGCCTGGCAGCATGGCCCTACCCGCGCTTGATCGAGGCCAGAGGGTGCTCTGGCGGATAGGTCGGGGTGATCGGTTTTTTCGCGCCGAGCATCACGCACATCAGCGCGTCTTCATCGCCGATGTTGATCTCTTCGCGGTACACCCCGGGCGGCACGGACACCACGTCGCGCTCGGTGAGGATGGTTTCAAAGCGCTCGCCGTCCTTTTCCAGCACCAGCTTGAGCGTGCCGCGCAGCACGAAAAACACCTCCTCGACGTCGATATGCAGGTGCGGCGGACCTTCGTGGCCCGCGGGAATGACCATGGTGGAAAAGGTGAAGTGCTCGGCCGGGATGGTGTTGTTGTCGCTGCCGACCCCGGTGCCGCCGGTGCCGATGTAGCGCATCTGCGCGCGGCGGAATTTCGGGTCGTAGTCGGCCTGGAACTTCAGCGCATTCCAGTCGTACTGGCGGGTCTGGTAGCGGGCGATGCGGGTGTTCATCCAGCTTTCCAGGCTGGCCCCGGCAGGGCGTTCCCAGCTTTTGCGTTCTTCGTGGGCGGATAGATCGGTCATGACAGTCTCCATTCAGGGCATGACGAACCCGCCGTTGACCGGCAGGGTTTGTCCAGTGATGAAACGGGCAAGGTCGGACAGCGCGAACAGCACGGCGCCGCTGACGTCTTCGGGCAGTTGCGGGCGTTGCAGGGCGCGCTGGTCGTGGTACAGGCGGTGGCGGGCCTCGGGCACGTAGGCGGTGGCTTCGACCTCCACCAGGCCGGGGGCGATGGCGTTGATCGTGATGTTGTCGCTTCCCAGCTCGCGGGCCAGGCTGCGGGTCATGGCGATGATCGCGCCCTTGCTGGCGACGTAGGCCAACAGGTTCGGCGCGCCCCACAGCGGTGTGTCGGACGCCAGGTTGACGATGGCGCCGTGGCCGCTGGCGCGCAGGGCCGGCAGGCAGGCGTTGGTCATCAGCCAGGTGCCGCGCACGTTGACCTGCATCACCTGGTCCCAGGTGTCGATGCTCAGCGCCTCGGTGCCCTTGCCGCCGGAGTTGGTGACCGAAGCGTTGTTCACCAGGCCATCGAGGCCGCCGAGCAGGCCCAGGGTGGCGCCGATGCAGGCCTCGACGGAGGCCGGCTGGGCTAGGTCGAGGCTCACGGCCTGCACGTCCAGGTCCAGGGCCTGCAACTCGGCGGCGGCCTGTTGCACGCGTTCTTCAAGCACGTCGGCGATGACCACTCGGGCACCGGCCTGGCCGATGGCCCGGGCAAACGCGTAGCCCAGGCCTCGGGCGCCGCCGGTGACCAGCACCCGGCGGCCTTTAAGTAAAACGCTGTGAGGGTTCATCGTTGGGGCTCCTTATTGGGTGCTCAGCATGGCTTTGGGCAGGTAATGCAGGACGCGCTTTTCCGCCCAGACCACGGCGCCGTAGGCGATCACCCCGATCAGGGTCAGCATCACGATGGCGACGAACACCCCGGCGGTGTTGCCCTGGCCCTCGGCGTCCACCAGCAGGAAACCCAGGCCCTGGTTGCCCCCCACCAGTTCGCCGACCGTGACCCCGATCACCGCCAGGGTCGAGGCGATGCGCAGGCCGGAGAACAGCGCGGCCATGGCCGAGGGAAACTCCACCAGGCGGAAGATCTGCCAGCGGCTGGCGCTCATGGTGCGCACCAGGTTGATCATGTCCGGGTCCACGGTGCGGATCGCCGACAGCACGTTGATCATCACCGGGAAGAACACGATCAGGATGGCGATCAGGATCTTCGGGTAGACGGTGTAGCCCAGCCACATCACGAACAGCGGCGCGAAGGCCACCTTGGGTGCGATCTGCAAGGCCAGGATGTAGGGCGAGAGCACCGCTTCGGCGGTGGGCGAGAGGCCCAGGGACACACCGATGGTCAGGCCCAGGAAGGCGCCGAGGGCGAAGCCGACGATGATCTCCAGGGCGGTGACCAGGGTGTGCTGCCAGAGGTTGCCGGCCTGCCACATGACCAGGCTTTCCTGGGCCACGCGGCTGAGCTTGGGCATGACGAACTCGGGCATGCCCAGCAGCCCCGGGCCCCACTGCCAGAGCGCCAGGAACACCAGCAACAGCGCAGCGCTGCCGAGCACGGAGTGATTGAGGGTTTTCATCCGGGGTTTTACCTCACAGGTGGCGGCCGTCATTGCGCGGCCACCGGGCTGTCGATGAACTGGTTGGTGTAGAGGTCGTCGAGCTTGGGCTCCTGGCTGACGATGCCTTCGCTGACATAGAACTGGCGCACCTGCTCCAGGCGCTTGGGATCGATGCGCCCCAGCACCTCCTGACCGGCGTAGACGTGCTCGACATAGAGCGTGAAGATCCGCTCCAGGACGTCTTCCTTGCCGGCGTAGGACGGCACCGCCTTGGCGAAGGTCCGGGCCGCGGCGCGTGGGTCCTGGATGATGTCGCGCATGCCTTGCAGGGTGGCCTGGACCACGCCCCGGACCAGCTCCGGCTGGTCACGGATCACCGCGTCGGAGGCGAGGATCGCCTGGGCCATGCTCTCGAAGATCTGCTCCTGGGGAATCAGCTGGACCTTGACCCCGGCGTCTTCGGCACTGATCACCCAGTCCGGCACGGCGGCCATGGCCTGGGCCTTGCCGGCGGAGAACAGCTGCCAGACCCCGGACGGGCCGGCGGCCTGGATGTCCACGTCGTTTTTGCTCAGGCCGGCTTTGCGCAGGGAGGCGAGCAGCGCGTAATAGCTGGTGTCCGAGTACGACATCACGGTCAGGGTCTTGCCCTTGAGGTCGCCGACGGTCTTGATCCCGGCGCTTTGCGGGGTGGCGATCAGGGTCACTCCGCCTGCGCCCAGCACCGCCACCGCGCGCACCGGAATGTTGTTGGCCCGGACCACGATCGGGGTATCGCCGATGGCGCCGCCCATCAGCGCGTTACCGGCGCCGATCTGCTTGGCCACATCGACCCCGCCCTTGGCGGCGATAAAGGTCAGGTTGAGGTTGTGCGCGGCGTAGTAGCCCTTTTCCTTGGCGATGATCCAGGGCGCGAACGCTGGCAGGTTGGGCGGTGCCGGCAGCAGATAGGTGACGTCCACCGGCGCGGCCAGCGCGCCCTGTGCCAGGGCCAGGCCGAGGCTGACAGCGCCGGCCCGGCCGAGTCTTTGAAACAACGACTTGAGCATGGGTACTCCTGGATCGGTTGAGGCCCGCGAGGGCATTGATCAATGCAGTTCGAGGTCCTGGCCGACTTGCAGCAACTCCATCAGGCGCCCCACCAGCGGGCCGATTTGCGGCAGCTTGCGGCGTTCCAGGGGGTTGTCCCGCAGCGGCAGATCGACGTTGATTTCTTCGACGATGGTCCCGGGGCGGGCGCTCATGACCAGCAGCCGGTCGGACATGGCGATGGCTTCCACCAGGTCGTGGGTGATGAACAGGGCGGTCTTCCCGGTGTCGGCCAGCATCCGCGCCATGTCCTGTTGCAGGATCATCTTGGTCTGGGCGTCGAGGGCCGAGAACGGCTCGTCGAGAAACAGCACCTGGGGGTCGATGGCCAGGGTCCGGGCCAGGGCCGCGCGTTGGCGCATGCCGCCGGACAGCTGGAACGGGTAGTGCTCGGTGAACCCCTTGAGGTGGCATCGTTCGAGCAACTCATTGGCCACGCTCGCCCGGGAGGAGGCGTCCACGCCCTGGATCTCCAGGCCCAGCTCGACGTTGCGACGAATGCTGCGCCAGGGCATCAGCAGGTCTTTTTGCAGCATGAAGGCAACCCGGCGTACCGGCCCCTTCACGGTTTCGCCGCCCACCAGCACTTCGCCTTCGGTGGGCAGGTAGAGGCCTGAGCCCATGTTGAGCAGGGTGCTTTTGCCACAGCCGGAAGGGCCGATGATCGAGACCACCTCGCCGCGGCGAATCTTGAAACTTACGTCACGAATGGCAAACGGCGCGCTGGATTGGCCCTTGCTCGGAAAACATTTACCGACCTGGCGAAATTCGATTTCAGTCGGCGCCAACTCTTCCTGAGGAAGAGGGGCATTGCATTGCGGCACGGTGGCATACATCTCTTTCACAGCCATTGGGATAACTCTCAAGTCTGTTTTATAGGTGATATGTCGGTGAGTGCAGGAACAATGCCAGTGAGTTTTTCGTGCGGATTAAAGCTATAAAATCCTTCTTAATCAGATGTTTATAACTAATTAGTTGTATTTGGAGTGTTTTACATATGAAACGTTGTTTATTATTTGGCACGAAACTGCCCACTGCCTCGAAATGGCTTGGGAAGTTGCGAGGAAAGAAGGCTTTTCAGGTAACGGGAAACCCGGGATAACGCCCAAGTTTGTTTTATATATGAAACGTGGCAGGCGCCAGACAAGTGCCGGCTTATATAAGAGCAACGCCGCGATAATCTATCGTCCTGCGCCTCGGCTTACAGCCAAAAGGTTTCATGGCGCTCTTGGAAGTCATGCAGCTCACCCTGTTCCAGCAACTGCCGGATCCACGGCCCGAGCAGGTCCTGGGTGCCGTCCAGGGGTGTCTGCCGCTGCCAGCGCAGCGGCACCTGGGCGAAGCGCTGCTGGTTGGCGCTGACCTTTTCCAGGATCTGCCGGTCCTGTTTCAGGATCACCTTGAACAAGGGCTGCAGCACACCGTGCTTGAGCCAGCCCGGCAGGCGGCCGCGGGCCGTGGCAATGCGCGCGAACAGCCGCAGTTCGCCCTCGGCGGCCGGGCTCAGCCAGGCGCTGACCAGCAGATTGAGCCGGCCCTGGCGGTCGCGGTATTCGATTTCCGCCAGCCCTGGCAGGCGGAAGCGGCCCATGCTGAGGCCACGATTGCCTTCGAGCAGCCGCGATATCAGCCCGGACTGGGTGCCTTCTTCGCTGTATTGCGCTTCGATCCCGTCTTCCAGACGATGCACCCAGGTGCGTATCTGTTGGCGCTGGCGGTCGTGGCGAATCCAGCCGGCATGCACGAAATGGGTGTGGAAACCGTCGAGAAAGTTCTCCGCGGCGTCCTGCAAGCTGCACTGCACCCGGTCGCTGATCCAGAACACGTCCAGCGCCTGGGACTGTTCGGCGGCGGCCACTGGCGGCGCCGCCGGGCGTTCGCTGGCCAGGCTGACCCACACCAGCCCCTGGGCTTCGCAGCTGTGCAAGGGTTGCAGCAAGGGCTGGCTGCAACGCTGCTGTTCCTGGCCGGGCAGGTGGCTGCACCGGCCCTGGGGGTCGAAGCGCCAGCCGTGGTAGGGGCACTGGATCTGCCCGTCGCGCA